>NZ_JBFUIP010000054.1:0-34675 GCF_056401815.1 Aminobacter sp. P4_D5
TGGCGCATGCGAGGCCTGCGCGACGGCAAAGGAAAAAAGGAAGATGCCGAGCACGATCAGATAGCCCGGATTGTTTTCGACAGGCAGCGCAAAATAGATGATTGCGGCGGCTGCCAGAATCTCCAGCGGGCCGATGATCAGCTGGCGCACGACGATGGGCAAAGCGGGATAGTGCAGGCGGAAGTTGCGAATGGCGAGCGGCTTGAGATGCAGCCAGCTGCCGAACACGTAAGCGACAACGAACAGCAGCATGGCGATGCCGAGTGCGATCCACCAGCCTTCGTGGCTGCCTTCGGTGTAGCGGTCGAGCAGGCCCGGTTCGAGCAGAATCACCGCGGCGCCAACAAACACGCTCGAGAGTACGAAGGTGAACCAGCAAATGCCGACCAGTATGCCCACTTCCTGGCCGGTGAGGCCCTTAGTGGCATAAGCACGATAGCGGATGACAGCGCCTGAAAACACCGATCCGCCAATATTGTGCGACACCGCATAGGTTGTGAAGGAGCAGACGGTGACGAAGAACCACGACACGCGCTTGCCGAGATGCAGCAGTGCCATGTGGTCGTAGCCGGCAAGGGCGGCATAGGCGACGATAGAACTGAGGGCCGAAAGCATCCATCCATGCGGGGGGATGGCGGTGAGGCCGCTCCAGACATCGTCGAGGGAGATTTCACGCCACTCGTGATAGAGCAGCCAGGCAGAAACGGCGACGGCGCCGAGCCCGATGACGGGCCAGATATAGTCCTTGATTCTCATGCGGCAGCGCTTGCCCGCTCCTTCCTGTCTGGCGTTTCAGTGCCTCGCGTTGGCTATGCGTCCGCTCGCATGTCCCTGATCGTCTTTCAGCTTTGCCTCATTGAAGCCGGCACTTCAACCCGAGCTGCGGTTTTCGATGCAAGTGGTCGGTCATGCGCAAAGGATGGGCCAAAATTCCGCACGAGCGGGCCTTGGTGAACTCGCCCAGCGCTGATACTCTGTTGGCAACACAAAATGATTGCGCCTGCAGCGTCCGAAACGGTTCGCGCGGCGCTAGAAGGAAGTTGCAAGGTGAAGGACCGCGATCCCGTCGCTGGTGCGTCGGATGCGGGTGTCTCCGGGAATGTTTCGTCGCCTCACGGCGCGGGCCGATCTCAAAAAGGCCGTAAGGCCGCCGCGCGACCGGTCAACGGTCACGGCAATGGGGACGCTGCGCAACACAATGGAAAGACCAGGAAAAGGCGCAAGCGCCGTCGCGGCCGCAAGGTATTTGCGCGCGATGGTGTTCAGTCCGGTGGCGCCCAGCCTGAGCCAGCCAGCCCGCAGGCGCCTGTTCGGCCAAGCGTTGCACCGATAAGGCCAAGCCTTGTCGCAAGGCAGGATCAGGCCGAACAGCCGCGTCGTGCGCCGACGTCGGAGCTGCCGGTTTTTGCCGCACTCGACCTCGGCACCAACAATTGCCGGCTGCTCGTGGCTGTGCCCGGCCGGCCCGGGCAGTTCCGGGTGATCGATGCCTTTTCGCGCATCGTGCGGCTCGGCGAGGGGCTCACGGCTTCAGGACGACTCGGCCAGGCGGCGATGGACCGCGCGGTCGAAGCGCTCAAGGTCTGCAGCGACAAGCTGCGCAACCGCAAGATCAAGAAGGCGCGGCTGATCGCGACCGAAGCCTGCCGTTCGGCAGAAAATGGTGCGGAGTTCATTGACCGCGTCGAACGCGAGGCTGGCCTGAAGCTCGAGATCATCGACCGCCAGACCGAGGCGCGGCTTGCCGTTTCCGGCTGTGGGTCGCTGGTCGAGCGCGACACCGATGGCGTGGTGCTGTTCGACATTGGCGGCGGCTCGTCGGAGATTGCGCTGATCGACGTCTCGCGCCACCGCTCGCCGCGCCTGGCGAATCACATCGTCTCGTGGACGTCGCTTCCGGTCGGGGTGGTTTCGCTCGCCGAGCGTTTTGGCGGCCGCACGGTGACGCGCGAGATCTTTGCCGCCATGGTCGAGGATGTTGCTGCACGTTTGCGCGCGTTTGACGGGCGCGACCGGCTCAGCCATATCGTGTCGAGCCCGAAGTTCCATTTGCTGGGAACGTCGGGCACGGTAACGACGCTTGCCGGCGTGCATCTCGAACTCGACCGCTACGACCGCCGCCGCGTCGATGGTCTGTGGATGGATGGCACAAGCGTCGACCAGATGGTCGAAAAGGTGCTCGGCTGGGACTTCAACCAGCGTGTGGCAAACCCTTGCATCGGCGCTGATCGGGCCGACCTTGTTTTGGCGGGCTGCGCCATCCTCGAGGCCATCCGCGCGGTGTGGCCGTCGGAGAGGCTGCGCGTCGCCGATCGCGGCTTGCGTGAAGGCATTTTGAGCGAATTGATGGCCGACGACGGCGTGTGGCGCCGCAACTGGCGGAACGGACAGCGTGTATGACCAAGAAACCGACAAAACCAGGAGTAGCGGCGGGCGCCACGCGCGTGCTCCGCACCAAGCTCAAGAAGAAGCGTGGGCTCAAGGAATCGTCGCGTCGCTGGCTCGAACGCCACATGAACGATCCTTACGTCCAGCGCTCCAAGGCTGATGGTTATCGCTCGCGCGCGGCCTTCAAGCTGATCGAGATCGACGACAAGCACCATCTGCTCAAGCCGGGCATGAAGATCATCGATCTGGGCGCTGCGCCCGGCGGCTGGTGCCAGGTGGCGGCTGCGCGCACCAACTCGACGGCGGAAAAACCGCATGTCGTCGGTATCGACTATCTCGAAATGGATCCGGTGCCTGGCGCACCGGTCCTGCTGATGGATTTTCTTGACGACGAGGCCCCGGCACGCCTGTCCGAGGCGCTCGGCGGCGCACCAGACCTTGTGCTGTCCGACATGGCGGCACCGACGACCGGGCATCGCCGCACCGACCATATCCGCACTATGCATCTGTGCGAGGTCGCCGCCGATTTCGCCATTTCGGTGCTCAAGCCTGGCGGCCACTTCCTGGCCAAGACGTTTCAGGGCGGAACGGAATCCGAGCTTTTAACCCTGCTCAAGAAGAATTTCCGCACCGTCCAGCACGTCAAGCCGCCGGCGTCGCGCGAAGAATCGGCAGAGCTTTATCTGCTCGCCAAGGACTTCAAGGGCAAAACCGAGCCGGACGTCTCATAGTTGCTGCGGCTCGTCTGCCGTATTGCGCGCCAAGCGGTGGCCGGAGATGGCCTTGCCGGCATCGGGCGCCAAACGCGCATACATGAGCGCCGGCAGCAGCGAAATGACGGCGACGGTCAGGAATGCAAAGGTGAAGCCCGCGCCGCCGATCGCCTGGCCGGTGGCCAGTGACCAGATCTCGAGCGCCCCGCCACCGATGGCCACGCCCAAAGCCACCGAAGTCTGCTGGGCGACTGCCGAGATTGCTGTTGCCTGGCCGCTCTGGGATGCCTCGATGTCGGCAAAGACCAGCGCGTTCGACGAGGTGAAAAACAGCGAGCGCAGGAAGCCGGCCAGGAAAAGCACCGACAGGATCGCCAGATAAGGCGTTTGCGGGGTGAACAGTGCGTTTGCGGCCATCAGGCCGGCCGACATGACCGACGCAACCACCAAAACGTTGCGAAAGCCCGCTGTCCTCAGGATCCTCGGCGCCACGAACTTCATCGATAGCGCACCTGCTGCGGTGGCGAAGGTAATCATGCCGGACTGGAACGGCGATAGGCCGAAACCGAGCTGAAACAGCAGCGGCAAAAGGAATGGAGCCGCGCCAACGCCGACGCGAAACAATGAGCCGCCGACGATGGCGGTGCGGAAAACCGGATTGGCGAAGAGTTTGAGGTCGAGCAGCGGGTAGGGCGCGCGGCGCGCGTGGCGGACATAAAGCAGGCCGGCGGCCACGCCGATGACGATGGTGATCGCGCCGACGGCCGGCGGCAGTGCCGGCAAGCTGACCACCGACAGGCCAAAGACCACGCCTGATGCAGCGATAGCCGACAGGAAGAAGCCGGGCACGTCGATCGGCCGTGTCGCTTCGGGCGGTATTTCGGGCAGGAAAATCCCCGACAGCCAGATGCCGATCACGCCGATCGGAATGTTGATCAGGAAGATCCAGTGCCAGGTAAAGAAGGTGGTGATGAAGCCGCCGACCGGTGGTCCGATCAATGGGCCGACGAGTGCCGGGATGGTCAGCGTCGCCATTGCCGCGACCAGTCCGCTCTTTTCCGTCGTGCGCACCAGAACGAGCCGCGCTACGGGCGTCATCATCGATCCGCCCATGCCTTGCAAGAAGCGGGCGAGCACGAACGCGCTCAGCGAGTCTGACATGGCGCAAGCGATGGAGCCCAGCATGAACACGGCGATTGCAACGCGGAAGACGAGCTTCGCGCCGAAACGGTCGGCCATCCACGAACTGATCGGGATGAAGATGGCGAGCGAAACCAGRTAGGCTGTCAGCGCAAGCTTGAGCGCAATGGGGCTGGTGCCGATGTCGGTGGCGATCGCCGGCAATGAGGTTGCGATGACCGTCGAGTCCATGTTCTCCATGAACAAGGCGACGGCAAGGATCAGCGGCGTGGTTCTATTCACGAAAGTGTCCGGCTTGAAGTCTGCAACAGCGGCCGCTGGCTCAGCCGTATCGGTGGGTTAGCATGGATATGCCTGCCTGTCCGCTGCCAGGACCTGCCGCTTCTCAAGGCCAGTCGGTTCGAACCACTAACCTCCCTCGCATAACGCAAGGTCTCGGCAATGCGTTCCCGCGGTGAACTGCGTCGATTGGCCTTCATCACGTGCTTTTCATCGAACCGAAGACGTGGTACCAGCCAGCGCCAATCCTGAAAGGGAAAAGACGAGTCGGCGCTGCATACCAATGGTTCCAGCGTCCTTTGACGCATTCCGAGGTTGGCCATGGCAAAAATCATTGAATCCTCCACCGGCGCGCTGGCGCTGACTTTTGACGACGTGCTATTGCAGCCCGGTCATTCCGAGGTCATGCCCGGCGAGACTGACGTCAGCACCCGTATCGCAGGTGACATCGATCTCAACATTCCGATCATTTCAGCCGCCATGGACACGGTGACGGAAGCGCGGCTTGCCATCGCCATGTCCCAGGCCGGCGGCATCGGGGTCATCCACCGCAACTTCACCCCGGCCGAACAGGCCGAGCAGGTCCGCCAGGTCAAGAAGTTCGAATCGGGCATGGTGGTCAACCCGGTTACCATCGGCCCTGACGCAACCCTGGCTGACGCACGCGCCCTGATGCGGGCGCATGGCATCTCCGGCATCCCGGTCGTCGAGAACGGTGGCAGCGGCGGTCAAAAGACCGGGCGCCTCGTCGGCATCCTGACCAACCGCGACGTGCGCTTTGCTTCCGACCCGGCGCAGAAGGTCTATGAATTGATGACGCGGGAGAACCTGATCACCGTCAAGGAGACGGTCGAGCAGGACGAAGCCAAGCGCCTCTTGCACCAGCACCGCATCGAAAAGCTGCTGGTCGTCGACAAGCACGGCAATTGCGTCGGCCTCATCACCGTCAAGGACATGGAGAAGTCGCAGCTCAACCCGAACGCGTCCAAGGACGGGCAGGGACGCCTGCGGGCAGCGGCTGCCACCAGCGTTGGCGATGACGGCTTCGAGCGTGCCGAGCGCCTGATAGACGCGGGCGTCGACCTGCTCGTCATCGACACTGCGCATGGCCATTCGCAGCGCGTGCTCGATGCCGTGGCCCGCGCCAAGAAGATCTCCAACTCCGTGCGCATCATGGCCGGCAACGTCGCCACTGCCGATGGCACCCGGGCCTTGATCGATGCTGGTGCGGACGCCGTCAAGGTTGGCATCGGACCGGGTTCGATCTGCACGACGCGCATCGTTGCCGGTGTGGGTGTACCCCAGCTCTCGGCCATCATGTCGGCGGTCGAGGCAGCGCAGAAGGCCGGCGTGACGGTCATCGCCGACGGCGGCATCAAATATTCGGGCGACCTGGCCAAGGCGCTCGCCGCTGGTGCTGGTGCTGCCATGATCGGCTCGTTGCTCGCCGGCACCGAAGAGAGCCCGGGCGAGGTCTATCTGCACCAGGGCCGTTCGTTCAAAGCCTATCGCGGCATGGGCTCGGTCGGTGCGATGGCGCGCGGCTCGGCTGACCGCTACTTCCAGGCCGAGGTKCGCGACACGCTCAAGCTGGTGCCTGAAGGCATTGAGGGCCAGGTGCCTTACAAGGGTCCCGTGGCCGGCGTGCTGCATCAGCTGGCGGGCGGCCTCAAGGCTGCGATGGGTTATGTCGGCGGGCGCGATCTTGCCGACTTCCGCGAGCGTGCCACTTTCGTGCGCATTTCCAATGCTGGCCTGCGCGAGAGCCACGCCCACGACGTGACCATCACCCGCGAAAGCCCGAATTACCCCGGCGGGGTGTGAGGCCAATGACCGTACGGCTGCGGCGTCACGCGGCGGCTCTGAGTTTTGCCACGGCGGTGGTGTTTGCCGCCATGGTCGCCTTGGAATTCCTCTATTTCCGCAGGCTGAGCGGTGGCTTGACCTCGCTCGACCTGCGGTTCTGGGGCTTTTCCGAGGCCGAGGGTTTCGCTTGGGTCGCAGCACTCGGGCGTCGGGGTGCCGAGATCATTCTTGTCTGGCACTACCTGACCCTCGATCTGGTCTTTCCAGCACTGCTTTCCCTGACGCTGGCCAGCTTGATCCTGAAAGCCGGTGAACGCCTGCCGCGCTTTGCTGCCCTAACTCCAACCATGCGTTCGGTCGCAGCGCTTGCGCTGGTGTTGCCCTATGCGATTGCCGACTACGCCCAGAACTTCGTTGTCGCGCGCATTCTCTCCGATCCGCCGGCGGCGGGGGCGAGGTCGATGTCACTGGCCTCGGGGTTGATCGTGACGAAGTTCGCGCTGGTAGCTATGCCAGTTGTCGTCCTCGGAGCTTTTTTGCTGGCCGGGCAGCGAAGCACGCACAGTTAGGCTCAAGCCATACTACTTAGAGCCTTATCGAAAACGCTGGACGCTTGTCGTTGTCGTTTGCCTCAATGAATTCGAGATAATGCGCGAGCACGCCACGCAGCGTATCTGTTTTGGGTTCGCGCGCGTCCGGCGCAGTCCCAGCAGCTTCGTGGCTGGCGATGCTTGTTTCCAGCCTCTGCCCAGGTTCGCTCTGCTCTTCGTATGTAGGCTTTTCTCTGGCGATGGAGATGTTCACGACTTCAGGGTCGGAAACCGCTTTCGATGAGGCCGCACTCTCGAGCCCGGTTAGTGCCTGAATGGCGGCTGCAGCCATTGCCGGACTGCTAGTGCCGTTCTCACTGCTTTCGTCCTGTCGTGCTTCTTTCAGGGCGTTTTCGACCTTCTCCGGTATGGCGGCGGCTTCCTCTAGTTTTTCCTTGGCCTCTGCCGCCTTGATGGCTTTCAGGTCTTCGGCAAGCGTTTCTTCGTCCACCACATCGATGGACGATTTGCCTTGGTCGGCGACCGTCTCCTCGACCGATTTGGGCCCGGAAGCGGCAGCCTCAAGCCGCTGAGTAACCTTGCCGCCGAGCTGACCCGCAAGTCCGCCCGACAATACGTCGTAGACCCTCTTGGCGGCGTCGCCTTCAGGCTCGACAAAGGCTTCAAACAGATCGGCGACGCTCATGCCGTCGAGGCGGAAGCCGACGGTGTCTTCGAGCAGCTTTCCGAGGTCTGGGTCCCGGGAAAGATATCCGGTGTCGAAGGTATCGTGGATCATCTTGGCGACAGCGCGGAAGGTGACTCCATTCTCACCAGGCTTCGGAATCGAAAAGTCGCGGTCGGAATTGACCTTGATGCTGTCGCGCAGTGCCTCGTCGCGCCATTCATTGCCAGCTTTGATGCCGTCCGCATCGCCGTCGCGGCCCAGTTTCAGCTTGCCGTTGAGATAGTCGACGGCCTTCTCGACGAGTGCAAACATTGCCTCCATCGGCGTGAGGCTGATGCCGAAATAGTGCTCGTTGATCGCCTGCATATTTTTGGCGGGTGCCGCTTGCCCTGGGGCATGCCAGGAACGGAATTTTCCTCGCGCGCCACGCGTTCCCGCATCAAGGTCGCTGACTGAATGACGGCGAGAGCAGGTTGGTAGCGATTGGCAATTGCGGGGAGCATTACACATTTCCCGTCGTTAGGAATATCGTGCCCCAATCTCAATCAGAACTTGTAAAGGCTCCATTAAGGCCAATCGAACGCAATACAGACTGTCATTTTATCTCAATTGTTTCTTCAAGGAAAAAGCCATGAACCAGACCGCCATTTTCTGGCCGATGCTCGCGCAAGTTCTTCTGGTCTACATCGTCTATGTGGTGCTCGGCATTCGCCGCAGAGAGGCGGTAGTCTCAGGCGAGGCGCGGGTCAGTCAGTTCAAGACACGCTCGGCCGAACCGGAATCGAGCGTCACGGTCGCCAACAACATCATCAACCAGTTTGAATTGCCGGTGCTGTTTTACGCCGCGTGCCTGTCGCTTTATGTGACCGAGGGCGCTTCCTACGTCAGCGTTGGGCTTGCCTGGCTGTTCGTTGCCACGCGTTGTGCCCACGCGTGGTTCCACCTGACTGCGAACCGGGTCACGATGCGCAGCCGCGCCTTCATTCTGGGGTGGCTGGTGCTCGGGCTGCTTTGGATCTGGTTTGCCTTGCACCTTGCCGGCGCGGTCTGAGCCGCGCCGATCAGGCCTGCGAGGCTTCGATCTCGAACACCGCGATCTTGCGCTTGTCGAAGCGAATGGCGATCTCGCCGCGCACCAGCTTCAGTGCTGTCTCGCCGAATACCGAGCGGCGCCAGCCCTGAAGGGCAGGGACGTCGGCGGCCTCGCCCTCGGCCGCGATGCGGTCGATGTCGTCGCCGGAAGCGAGCACCTTGGGGGCGACGCCTTCCTTCTCGGAGACCAGGCGCAAAAGCACCTTGAGCAGCTCTGCGGCGGCACTTGAGCCTTCCGGCGGCTGGAATGTCTTGGGCAGTTTGGGCATCTGATCGCGTGGCATGTCCAGCGCTGCGTTGACGACCGCCAGCAGAGCGGTTGCCGAAGACGAACGTTCCCAGCCCTTGGGTGTGGTCCGCAGCCGCGAAAGGGCTGTAGTATCGCGTGGCGCCTGCTGGGCCACCTCATAGATCGCATCGTCCTTGAGCACGCGCCCGCGCGGCACATTGCGCTCACGCGCCTCACGCTCGCGCCAGGCAGCGACCGCCTGGACGATGGCCAGTTCCTGTGGCTTGCGCAGCCGCATCTTGAGCCGCTTCCAGGCGTCTTCGGGGTGCGGGTCGTAGGTCTCGCGCGAGGTCAGCACCTCCATCTCTTCCTTGAGCCAGTCCGCGCGGCCTTCGCGCTCGAGCTCGGCGACGAGATGCTGATAGACGTCGATCAGGTGGGTCACGTCGGCCAGGGCGTAGTCGAGCTGCTTTTCCGATAGCGGCCGGTGGCGCCAGTCGGTGAAGCGCGACGACTTGTCGATGCGCCCGCCGGTGATCTTCTGGACGATCTGCTCGTATGAGACACTGTCACCGAAACCGCAGACCATCGCTGCAACCTGGGTGTCGAACACCGGGTGCGGGATCAGGCCGCCAAGATGGAAGACGATTTCGATGTCCTGCCGGGCGGCGTGGAAAACCTTGGTCACCGCCTCATTGGCCATCAGCGAAAAGAATGGCTTGAGATCGAGGCCGGGAGCGAGAGGATCGACCAACGCCGATACCCCCGGCGCTGCCATCTGGATCAGGCAGAGCTCGGGCCAGAAAGTGGTTTCGCGAATGAACTCGGTGTCTACCGTGACGAAGTTGGATTTTTCGAGAGCGGCAATGACGGTTTCGAGTTCGTCCTGGGTCGTTATTACATGCATAATATTGCTTTGTTCAGAACGCGTTATCTTTCCATTTCAGTCGGGCGACCTTTCGTCAAGGACCTGTAGCGCCAGCATGGAAAGTCTAGCCGGCGTCCGAGCCGTCGGTCGGCCCATTTTTACGGGCGAGGCGCGCGAAGATGGGCGATGTTCTCAGTAGTGCTATGAAGCGGCCGCGGTGGCCGGCAGGAACGGGCGAGCGCGATCCCATGCGGTAGACGATGACTGCCACGAACACGATGTAGACGGCAGCGCTGAAGCTGAATAGCGCATGCGGACCGTATCGCTCCATGACGATCGAGGCGACGAGCGGCCCAGCGATGGCGCCGACCGAATAAAACAGCATCAGGGCGGCGTTGATCAACACGAACTCGCCTTTTTCCGCCCGGTCATTGGCGTGTGCCGCCGACAGCGAATAAAGCGGCATGGCAAACGAGCCGAAGATGAAGACGAGCACGAAATTGGCCAGCGGCGAATTGCCGGCCAAAAAGACCAGCATGAGTGCCGAGGCCATTGCGCCAAATGTGGTGACCAGAAGCACCATCCGGCGATCCCACAGGTCAGACATGTAGCCGAGCGGATACTGGATGAGCGCGCCGCCGATGATGCCGACGCTGACGAAGGTGACGACGTCGGTGACCGACAGCCCGATCTGTTCGGCGTAGATCGGGCTCAGGGTACGGAAGGCGCTGTTGGTGATGCCGACGAAAATACAGCCGATGCTGCCGAGCGGCGAGATCAGCCACGCCCGCTTGAGGTCGAGCTTGACGTCTTCTGGCGGCGTTGGATTGGAACGATCGCCAAGCGACACCGGCACCAGCGACAGCGTGATCATGATCGACATGATGGCGAAGATGGTGAAGCCGCCCGCGCCAAAGACCGGGATCATGAACTGCGCGCCTGTCACCGAGCCGATATCGATGATGCGGTAAACGGCGAGCACTCGGGCGCGGTCATGATTCGAGACGCCGGAATTGAGCCAGCTCTCCATCACGGTGAAAAGCCCGGCGAAGCAGAAGCCTGTGGCAAAGCGGATCACCGACCACATCACCGGGTCGATGACGAGCACCAGCGTCAACGTGGCTGAGGCGGCGATTGCGGCAAGTGCCGCGAAGGCCCGGACGTGGCCTACGGCCTTCATGATGCGCGTGATGAAGATGCAGCCGAGCAGGAAGCCCATGAAATAGGCCGTACCCATCAACCCGATGGTCGACGCCGAAAAGCCTTCCTGCGCGCCGCGCAGCGCAATCAAGGTGCTTTGCAGGCCGTTGCCGCCCAACAGGATGCCGGCGGTGATCAGGAGCGGGATGAGGGGACGTATGGAGGACATCAGGCACGCGATACAAAAGTTGAGGTGGCTACAGTTTGCCTGATCGGTCAATGGCAGACAGCCACTGGTGCGACATATTCCGTCGACTGCGCCAACGTCGCCGCCGCGGAGGCGGTTAGCGTGCGCGCCGTCCGGCCGCTTGGCTGGAGCCTGTTGGCACGAACGAGGCCGCCGCAATGACGACATTGACCGTTAGCACCAGCATCGACGACGAGACCGCCGGTTTGATCGGCGACGGCTTGGATAAGTACAACTTCGATATCGCCGGACCGTACAACGAACAAGACATGTGGATCGTTGCGCGCGACGACGATGGACGGGCCATCGGTGGGCTCAAGGGGGTGTCCGAATATTCCTGGCTGTTTGTAGCTTGGCTGTGGATCTGCTTCGAGCACCGCAAGCAGGGACTTGGCGAGAAACTGCTGGCAAGGGCCGAAGAACAAGCCCGCCAGCGCGGCTGCATCGGCGTCTATCTCGATTCGTTTACGTTCCAGGCGCCGGACTTCTACAAACGCTTGGGATATGAGGAGTTCGGGCGCATCGAGGATTTCCCGCCGGGCCATTCCCGCGTCTGGTTGAAGAAAAGGCTCGAGCCATAAGGGCGAATACCCGGTCGCATCCCCGCCATCGCCGGCTTTACCTTGACAAAACCGGGCACCCATGCGCTTTTCGCGCCAAATTTCGGCCCGGGCGCATCGGACGCCCCGGCCGTATGACAACAGCCCGAACCGGAATATTTGCCATGCACCGTTACCGCAGCCACACCTGCGCTCAATTGAGGAAATCCGACGTCGGCTCGACCGTTCGCCTGTCCGGCTGGGTCCATCGCGTACGAGATCACGGCGGCTTGCTGTTCATCGACATGCGCGACCACTACGGCCTGACCCAGATCGTCGCCGATCCCGATTCGCCCGCCTTCAAGGTCGCCGAGACCGTGCGTGGCGAGTGGGTCATCCGCGTTGACGGTGAGGTCAAGGCGCGCATGGCAGACGCTGTTAACGGCAACCTGCCGACGGGTGAGATCGAGGTTTTCGCCAGCGAGATCGAAGTACTGTCGGCGTCCAAGGAACTGCCGCTGCCGGTGTTCGGCGAGCCGGAGTATCCTGAAGACATCCGTCTCAAGTACCGCTTCCTCGATCTGCGCCGCGAAACGCTGCACAAAAACATCGTGGCGCGCACCAAGATCATCGCCGAAATGCGCAAGCGCATGACCGACGAGGGCTTCACCGAATATTCGACGCCGATCCTGACGGCATCGTCGCCGGAAGGCGCWCGCGACTTCCTGGTGCCGTCGCGCATCCATCCGGGCAAGTTCTWYGCGYTGCCGCAGGCGCCGCAGCAGTACAAGCAGCTKWYGATGGTCGCGGGCTTYGACCGYTACTTCCAGATCGCSCCYTGCTTCCGCGACGAAGATCCGCGCGCTGACCGTCTGCCGGGCGAATTCTACCAGCTCGACCTCGAAATGAGCTTCGTCACCCAGGAAGACGTCTGGAACACGATGGAGCCGGTGATGCGCGGCGTGTTCGAGAAGTTTGCCGACGGCAAGCCGGTCACGCAGCAGTTCCGCCGCATTCCTTATGATACGGCGCTGCGCACCTACGGCAGCGACAAGCCCGACCTGCGCAATCCGATCGAGATCCAGGAAGTCACCARCCATTTCGACGGTTCGGGCTTCAAGGTGTTTGCAGGCATGATCGCCTCGAACCCGAAGGTCGAAGTCTGGGCGATCCCGGCCAAGACTGGTGGTTCGCGCGCGTTTTGCGACCGCATGAACTCCTGGGCGCAGGGCGAGGGCCAGCCGGGTCTCGGCTACATTTTCTGGCGCAAGGAAGGTGACAAGCTCGAAGGTGCCGGTCCCATCGCCAAGAATATCGGCGAAGAGCGTACCGAAGCGATTCGTCAGCAGCTTGGCCTGTCCGATGGCGATGCCGCATTCTTCGTTGCCGGCGATCCCAAGAAGTTCGTTTCGTTTGCCGGTGCAGCCCGCACCCGCGCCGGCGAGGAACTCAACCTCGTCGACCGCGAGCGTTTCGAGCTGTGCTGGATCATCGACTTCCCGTTCTACGAATGGCTGGAAGACGAAAAGAAGATCGATTTCGCCCACAATCCGTTCTCGATGCCTCAGGGCGGCCTGGAAGCGCTGAACGGCCAGGATCCGCTGACCATCAAGGCCTATCAGTACGACATGGTCTGCAACGGCTTCGAAATCGCGTCCGGTTCGATCCGCAATCAGCTGCCTGACCTGATGGTCAAGGCGTTCGAGCTGACCGGAAAGACACGCGAAGAGGTTGAAGAGCAGTTCGGTGGCCTCTACCGCGCCTTCCAGTATGGCGCACCTCCGCATGGCGGCATGGCTGCGGGCGTCGATCGCGTGATCATGTTGCTTGTCGGTGCAAAGAACCTGCGCGAAGTGACGCTGTTCCCGATGAACCAGCAGGCGCAGGACCTGCTGATGAACGCGCCCGCCGAGGCTTCGCCGCAGCAGCTGCGCGAGTTGTCGCTGCGCGTCGCGGTAGCTAAGAAAGAAGCTTAAGAAGTTCGCGCAAGCGACTCTTTCGACTCAGCAAAAAGCCCGGCATCGCTGCCGGGCTTTTTTCGTTTCAGGCCTTAGCCAGGATCAGTCTTGGTTGGCCGTGACCGTCAGGCCGAGCGTCTTGGGCAGGTCCTTGGGGTTCGACATGCCGCTTGCAGCCAAAAGCGCGAACGGAACCGGCGAGGCGGGCTTGGCGGCGATCTCGATCGACTTGGGGTTGTCGAGATAAGCGGTGACCGCCGTGGTGACCTGGGTCGCCAGCTCCGGATTGTTCAGTTCCATCATCAGGAACGGCACGATCGCCTTGGCCTGGTTGGCGATGTCCTTCGCCGTCATGTTCTGCTGCTTGGCGAGGAACTCGAGCACCTTGTTGGTCACCGAATCGTCATCGAAGCGAACGGTTGCGCCGTGGAAGGTGAGCTGCTGCATCAGGCCGAGCATGGCGAGGCCCTGAGCCGAGTTGTCCGTGCCTTCCGGCTGGGCGGCCATTTTCTTTTGCAGGTCCTGCACCGACTTGAGGAAATCGACAGTGTAACCGCCGAGATCAAAGGTCATGCCCAAGGTGCCGGCGTTGTCGACGGTGACGTCGTAGCTCGACAGCGCCATGCGGCCGTCGGTCGGCTGCCAGCTGCCTTCCATCTGGAAGTCGCCGCTGATGTTCTGGTAGCCGAGGGCTTCGATCGCTGCTTTCGACTGCGGGTCTTCGACAAGGGTCAGGTCAGCGGTGAACTTCTCGGCAGAACCGGTGAATTCCATGGCATTGCCATCGGCCGGAGGCGTAATTTCAGCTTGGAAGTTGGTCATCTGGAAGGCTTGCTTGTCGCCAACCTTGACACTGACATTGTCGAGAGTTGCGGTTTCGTACATCAAAAACGACGCGAGCAAGTCGGTTGAGTCCGTTGCCGGCAGCGTCACATTGCCGAGCGTCAGCGGGCTGATGTCGACCTTTGCCGTGCCTTCGGTGACGCTATAGGGCTCGGTGGTAATGGCCTCGATCTTGTAGCCGCGGTTTTCTTCGGTGATGCCGCTGAGCGTGACCTTGCCGATGGAAAGCGGCTTGCCTTCGCCGGCCATCGCGATGCTCGCCCCTTCGAGCACGGCATTGGAAGCGTCGCCAGTCACGCTGGTCCAGCCGAGCGTCATGTTCTGGGCCGCCAGTACGCTCTTCAGCCTTTCTGCGACCGCGGTTGCATCCTGGGCCAGTGCTGCATTGAGCGGAAGCGTAAAGAGAAAGGTCGATAGTGCGAGCTTGCTGAATGCAGAGCGGTATTGCGTCATCATGGTTCCCTGAGACTGTGAGGATTCGTTCACGCCTCTCCTGTCCGCCAGGAACTGGACTGGAAAAAGGCATTGCGGCGACATTGGCCGCAATTCGCGCGAAAAGGCAACCATTGGCGCGCAGTACACGCAAGAATGGTGAAGGGTTGGTTGTCCGGAACGGCAGCATTGCCTTGCAATCAAACTTGTTCGCATGCGGCACCGCGACACTCTTGCTTTCGCCGAATGCCCTTGTCGCGAATCACCCGTTCCGCTAGTCCAACCCCATGGGAAAAGCGCTTTTGCCGCCCGGAAACGGTAGCGGCGACAACATTGAACCGGTCGATCTGAAGAAGGCGCTCGAAGAGCGCTATCTGGCCTATGCGCTGTCGACCATCATGCACCGGGCATTGCCGGATGTGCGCGACGGACTGAAACCGGTCCATCGCCGCATCATGCACGCCATGCGGCTGCTCAGGCTCAATCCGGACCAGGGTTTTGCCAAATGCGCTCGCATCGTCGGCGAGGTCATGGGTAAGTTCCACCCGCATGGCGACCAGTCGATCTACGACGCGCTGGTGCGCCTCGCGCAGGATTTTTCGGTCCGCTATCCGCTCGTCGASGGGCAGGGCAAYTTCGGCAATATCGACGGCGATARYGCCGCSGCCATGCGYTACACSGAAGCGCGCATGACCGAAGTGTCGGTCTCGCTGCTCGAAGGCATCACCGAGGATGCCGTCGACTACCGCCCGACCTACAATGAAGAGGACGAAGAACCTGTCGTTCTGCCGGGTGCGTTTCCCAATCTACTCGCCAATGGTTCGTCGGGCATCGCAGTTGGCATGGCGACGTCGATCCCGCCGCACAACGCAGCCGAGCTGTGCAGTGCAGCCCTGTATCTTATCGACAATCCGGACGCTTCCGTCACTGACTTGATGACTTCCCCAGGTGAATGGGAGCGCATCAAGGACGATCCCGAACTGCGCCTGGCCTGCAAGGTGCGCGGTCCCGATCTGCCCACTGGCGGCAGCATCGACGACGACTGGGCCTCCATCGTCAACGCCTACGAGACGGGGCGTGGCGGCTTTCGCATGCGTGCCACGTGGCAGCAGGAAGACCAGGGCAGGGGCACCTGGAACCTCGTCGTCACCGAAATTCCCTATGGCGTGCAGAAGTCGCGGCTGATCGAAAAGATCGCCGAGCTCTTGATCGCCCGTAAATTGCCGCTGCTTGAGGATATCCGCGACGAGAGTGCCGAAGACATCCGTGTCGTTCTGGTGCCCAAGAGCCGTACTGTCGATCCGGGCCTGTTGATGGAATCGCTGTTCAAGCTCACCGAGCTCGAAAGCCGCTTCCCGCTCAACATGAACGTGCTGTCGCGCGGCAAGGTGCCGAACGTGCTGTCGCTCAAGAGCGTGCTGCGCGAATGGCTGGATCACCGCCGCGAGGTGCTGGTTCGCCGCTCGAAGTTCCGTCTCGGCGAGATTGAAAAGCGCCTTGAAATCCTTGGCGGCTACCTGATCGCCTACCTCAATATCGATGAGGTGATCCGTATCATCCGCGAGGAGGATGAGCCCAAGCGCACAATGATGGCGCGCTGGGGCCTGACGGACAATCAGGCCGAAGCCATCCTCAACATGCGCCTGCGGGCGTTGCGCAAGCTCGAAGAGTTCGAAATCCGCAAGGAATTCGACGCGCTGAGCACTGAAAAGAGCCAGATCGAAGCGTTGCTGGCGTCAGACGCCAAGCAGTGGGCGACCATCAAGTGGGAAGTGAGCGAGGTCCGCAGGCACTATGGTCCCGACACCAAGCTTGGCCGTCGCCGCACCGTTTTCGCCGAAGCGCCCGACCACGACCTGACCGATATCGCGCACGCCATGATCGAGAAGGAGCCGGTGACGGTTGTCGTCTCGGAAAAGGGCTGGCTGCGGGCGATGAAGGGCCATCTCGCCGACTATTCGCTGCTCACCTTCAAGGAAGGCGACAGCCTCAAGCTCGCTTTCCACGCCCAGACCACCGACAAGATCCTGGTCTTCACCACTGGCGGCAAGTTCTACACCATCGGTGCCGATCGCTTGCCGGGCGGGCGTGGCCATGGCGAACCGATCCGTATCATCGTCGATATGGACAATGATCAGGACATCGTCACCGCCTTTGTCCATGAGCCCAAGCGCAAGCTGCTGCTCGTCTCCCATGAGGGCAATGGTTTTGTCGTTGTCGAAGAAGAGGTCGTCGCCAACACCCGCAAGGGCAAGCAGGTGATGAACGTCAAGTCGCCCGACGAAGCCAAGCGCTGCATACCGCTTGTGGGCGACCATCTCGCCATCGTCGGCGAAAACCGCAAGATGCTGGTCTTCCCGCTTGAGCAGATCCCCGAGATGACGCGCGGCAAGGGCGTCAGGCTGCAGAAGTACAAGGACGGCGGCGTGCTCGACATGAAGCCCTTCACGATGGAAAACGGTCTCAGCTGGCTGGACTCAGCCGAACGCACCTTCACCCGGTCACGCGAGGAGTTGCTCGAATGGATCGGCACGCGTGCCACAGCTGGACGGATGGTGCCCAAGGGTTTTCCGCGCACTGGACGCTTTGGCTAAGGGCGAAAAAATGACGCATTGAGCGGGTGCGGTGCGGCAAAGTTTTCGTGCGCGGCACCGCAATAGCCTCTATGATCTCCTCATCGGCTGCGAAGCTCGCGCCGGGCGTTAACACGGGTCCAATGCAGGGCCGAGGAGATCTAGGCCTTTGAATGTGACCAATCCCCGCAAACCGGAGCGAGAGCCGAGGCTGTTCGGCCCGTCCCAGCCCATGCGTGCAGCCTTGGTGCCGCCGCTTTCGGCGGCGCGCTGGCTGCTGGTGCTGATCGTTGCGGCGGGAATCTATTTCTTTCACGGCTTCCTGGTGCCGGTGCTGGCAGCACTGGTCATCGCCTTTGCCAGTTGGCCGCTCTATCGCCGGCTTTTGACGGCGGTCGATGGCAACAGGACCATTGGCGCCACGCTGGCGCTGCTGTTCATCATCGCCTTCCTCGTCGTGCCGATTTCCTTTGCCGCGACCTACACCGTTAACGAGATCCGCGAATGGGTCGGCTGGGCATTGGAGACCAATCGTCATGGCGCGCCGACGCCGGGTTGGATATTGAACCTTCCAGTCGTCGGCGATTGGCTGAACGAGCAGTGGGCGCGTTATGTCGGCCATCCCGGCGCGATCGGCGAACTGATCCAGCTCGTCAGCGGCGCCAATATCGGCACCATCTATCGCGGCGTGCTTGCCGCCGGTGGCAGCGCCTTCGGCATCATTCTGACGCTGCTGTTCATGCTGATCGCCTTGTTTTTCACCTACCGTGATGGCGAATCCTTCGTCGCCCAGCTCGACGGGCTGGGTGAACGCATCTTTCCGATGCGCTGGGAGCGCATTTCGCGCGTTGTCCCCGCGACGATCAGCGCCACCGTCACCGGCATGACGCTGATCGCGATTGGCGAAGGCGTGGTGCTCGGCGTCGCCTATTGGCTCGCCGGCGTGCCGTCGCCGGTGACGCTTGGCGTCATTACCGGCTTCATGGCGCTGATCCCCGGTGGCGCGCCATTGTCGTTCAGCCTGGTCTCAGTCTATCTGATCGCCAGCGGCTCGCCGATTGCCGGCATCGCCCTGTTCGCCTGGGGCTCGATCGAACTCTTCATCGTCGACAAGACGCTGCGCCCCAAGCTCGTCGGCGGGCCGATCAAGCTGCCGTTCCTGCCAACCTTCTTCGGCCTCATCGGCGGCGTCAAGACGATGGGCTTTCTAGGCCTGTTCATCGGCCCTGTGCTGATGGCGCTGCTGGTCGCCATCTGGCGCGAGTGGATTCGCGAGATCGAGCTAAACGACGAGGCGGCTATGATCGGTGCCAATGTGCTAGCCGAGGGCGATAGCACGCGCACCATCGAGGCTTCCCGAGAGGACCTGCCGTCCAAGCGAACAAAGGCCGGTTAGGGCGCTCACACGGCCTGTTGGACGGCGGCACTTGCCCGACGTCTGCGGCCTTCAGCAAGCTGCCAGGCCGAGTGGGCGACGAGCGTGGCGATGAGGATCGCTCCGCCGATCAGGCTGTTGCGCGTCGGCACCTCGGCGAAGATCATCCACACCCAGATCGGCGCTAGCACCGTCTCGAGCAGGTAGAACATCGCGACTTCTGGCCCGGAGATGTATTTCGGGCCGTTGGCGAGGCAGAAGAACGAGATCGGCATGATCACTGCGCCGTTGAAGATGATCCACCACGGCGCTTCGACCTTGAAGCCCGTCTTGGAAACCATGAAGGCGGCGACCAGGCAGGGCAGCAAAACGCCGACAAGCGCCGTGAAGCCCATGTCCTTGCCGCTTGAGCGCGAAATTGTGATGGCCGAGGCGATGCAGAAGGCCGAGCATACGGCCATCAGGTCGCCGAACAGATGGCCGGTGCCGATCGAGCTTCCAACGATGATCAGCACGCCCCCGACCATAGCCAGCATGGCAAGCATGGTTGCCGGTCGTGGCCTTTCCCTGAGGAATACCCATGACAGCACCGCCGCAAACACGGTGTTGAAGGCCAGGATGAACACCAGATTGGCTGTCGAGGTGTTGTAGACGGCAGTGATGAAGGCGATCGAGCCGAGGCCGTAGAGACCGGCGACCACAAGGCCTGCCCGGCCTGGAATGAGTTGCGGTGCGTTACGGCTGAACGAGCGCCAGACCAGCCAGATGACGATCGCCGCGACGAACGTCACCCCGCTTCGCATCAACAGGATCGACCAGTTGTTGCCGTCGGCAAGCTTGATCAGCGGAATGTCGACGGTCAGCGCCAGCCCGCCGAGTCCGGTCAGCAACAGTCCCTTGGAGTGGTTCGATTGAGTGTTTGCCACGATTTCCCTGCCAGATGGTCGACGGCAGCGTGGAAAACGGGCCGGACATGCTCAAATGTTGCCTTCGAAACGCTCCCAGCCCTTCATGCCGAGATGTTCCTGCGGTGTGAAGCGTACCTTATAGTTCATCTTGCGCGAACCGTTGACCCAGTAGCCAAGATAGACGTGGGGCAGGCCCATGGCGCGCGCGCGGGCAATATGGTCGAGGATCATGTAAGTGCCAAGCGACCGCTCGTCCATTTCCGGATTGTAGTAGGAATAAACCATCGACAGCCCGTCCGACATCTTGTCGGTCAGTGCCACCGCCATCAGTTCGCCCTGGCCCTGGCCGGTGATGAAGGTGTCGGGGCCGCGCCGGCGGTATTCGATCACCTTGGTATCGACATGGGTGTCTTCGACCATCATGGCGTAGTCGAGCACGGTCATGTCGGACATGCCGCCCTTGCGGTGGCGCGCGTCGAGATAGGAGCGGAACAGCGAGTATTGCTCGGTCGAGGGTTCTGCGTCGTGCATGGCGCCGACGAGGTCGGAGTTGCGCTCGACCACCCGGCGCATGTTGCGCGTGGCCTTGAATTCCTGAGCCAGGATGCGGACGGAGACGCAGGCCCTGCAGGTTTCGCAGGCCGGCCGGTAGGCGATGTTCTGAGAACGCCGGAAGCCGCCCTGGGTCAACAGGTCGTTCATCTCAGGCGCCTTGTCACCCACAAGGTGAGTGAAGACTTTCCGCTCGAACTGCCCCTCAAGATAGGGGCAGGGGGACGGCGCCGTCAGGAAGAATTGCGGAGAATGGGTCGGATGCTGCGTCATCGAGCGTCAGGAAGACTCCCAATCAATGTTCCCTAGCTTGGCGCTACCGGCGAAAAATTCAACATGAATATGAAGGCAGGTGGATTCTTTGCCTTCACATTTTGCCGCAACTGCCCGTTTTGACTCGCCGAATGGCAATTTTAGCTGTCGCTGCGGCTGACCACGGTGCCGAGCAGCAGGTCGTGCAGCGCGCGCTTGCGGTCGGAAAACAGCGTCACCAGCAGCACCAGCGGAGTCAAAACCACGTTACCGGCCCAAAACAGGACCGAGTGAACGACCGCGAGAAGACCAT
This sequence comes from Aminobacter sp. P4_D5, assembly GCF_056401815.1. NCBI lineage: Bacteria > Pseudomonadati > Pseudomonadota > Alphaproteobacteria > Hyphomicrobiales > Phyllobacteriaceae > Aminobacter > Aminobacter sp. P4_D5. The sequence goes on from NZ_JBFUIP010000054.1 coordinate 20,866, forward strand.
CGATCGGCTTGCCGTCGAGGCGGTCGAGCCGGATACCCATTATGCGCATGCCGGTTGTCGCCTGGTTGGGCCCGCCGAGCGTCGACCAGATATAGAGCAGTGCCACCGCGGGGAACAGGATGCCAAACAGCGCCCAGCCGAGGCCGAGCGTCAGGATGCCGAGAAGCAGGATGATGATGGCGAAGGGGATCATCAAAAGACCGACGATCAGATAGTCGATCAGGAAAGCCAGGATGCGGCGCGTGCGAACACCGTCATAGGCGCGCGTATCCTCAAGCCTGTTGGTGATGATTTCGCCGTCCAGAACGCGTGCGGTCATAATATCCTCAATGGCGAGCGAAATTGCCCGCGCGCCAATTCAAATGGGGAAATTGGACGCAGATTTCAAGATTCAGGCTTGTCGAGACTTGCCGAAAGACGTCCCACGGCAGTTCGCAATTCCGGCAGATGGTCGGTCACGACTGCCCAGACAATGGGATCCGCGATCTTGTGATATTCGTGCCGTAGCACGTTGCCGATGTCTGTTTCCAGGGAACTTCAGGGGCGTGGTCGAGCAACTCGTCCGGCAGATGCCGCGCAGCTTCCGAGATGATCTCGATACCGCGTTGGACACCATGCTTCAAAGGCCAGTCGTCCTGGAAATCCTGCAGCGTCTTGCCGGCAGTTGCAGCCTCGATGCCGTCAAGCGCATCAAGGATTTCCGCCAAAATAGGGCCGACCTTAAGTCCTGCCGTCAGAACACACGAATGGCGGACCGTTCGATGTCGTCCTTCAACTGCGGGTGCAGGCTGTCGCGCGTTGTAAGGTCCACGTCGACGGCCATTGCCTCTTCCAGCAACTGTTTGATCCCGACAAGGTCGACCAGCGAGAAGCGACGTCCCGCGTCATAGTCGATGAAAAGGTCGAGATCGCTGTCTTGAGACTGCTCGTTGCGTGCCGTCGAGTCGAACAGGTAAAGCGAGGTCGCGCCCATGCTGCGAATTGCATCGGCGTTCTGTTGAAGTCTCCTGACTGCTCCGACCTGTTCATGCCATTCACAATACAGCAACTGCTGGACATGTTGTAGGCAGGCAACTCAGCCCTTCAGCATCTGCGCCACTTCCGGCGCGAAATAGGTCAGGATGCCGTCGCAGCCGGCGCGTTTAAAGGCGAGCAGGCTCTCCAGCATCGCCTTTTCGCCATCGATCCAGCCATTGGCGCCGGCTGCCTTGATCATCGAATATTCGCCCGACACCTGATAGGCGAAGGTAGGCACGCGGAATTCTTCCTTCAACCTGTGAATGATGTCGAGATAGGGCAGGCCGGGCTTGACCATCAGCATGTCGGCGCCCTCGGCGAGATCCTGTTCGGCCTCGCGGATGCATTCGTCGGAGTTCGCGTGGTCGATGTAGTAAGTCTTCTTGTCGCCCTTGAGCAGTCCCTGCGTGCCGATCGCCTCGCGATAGGGGCCATAGAAGGCTGAAGCGAACTTTGTCGCATAAGACATGATTGCCACGTCCTGGAAGCCATTGTCGTCSAGCGCSTYGCGGATGSYGCCGATGCGGCCGTCCATCATGTCGGATGGCGCGATGATGTCGGAACCTGCCGCTGCCTGAAGCACAGCTGCCGCGGCCACCTGGGCGACCGTCTCGTCATTGACGATGATGCCGTCGCGCAGGATGCCGTCATGGCCGTGGCTGGTGAACGGGTCGAGCGCGACATCGGTGATGACGCCGATCTCGGGAACCGCCGCCTTGATGGCGCGGGTGGCGCGGTTGATGATGTTGTCGGGCTCGAGGATATGCGCGCCCGTTTGGTCGCGCAGACCCATGTCGACATTGGGGAAGGTGGCAAGGGCCGGAATGCCAAGCTTTGCCGCGCGTTCCGCTTCCCTGACGGCGAGATCGACCGACATGCGAAACACGCCTGGCATCGCTGGAATGTCTTCCTTCCGGTTCTCGCCATCGATGATGAAGATCGGCCAGATCAGATCATCGACGCTCAGGCGGTTCTCCTGCACCAGGCGGCGCGACCAGTCGGCCTTGCGCATGCGGCGCAGGCGGCGGCTGCCAGTGATCTCGTCGACGCTGCGAGCGCCGGCTGCCTTGGCTGGGGTGAACTTGTTCATCGGTCGTCTCCGGTAATTGTGCAGTTTTTAGCATGCTGGTTTGCCCAACACCAAGATGCAGGATGAGACCTGCGGCATTGACGCACCCCGGCACTCCACATTAGCTCTGCACACTCAGCTTGAATGTGAGGGATTCCAGTGGACTTCGACTTTGGCGGCGACGACGAAATCCGCTTCGAGCGCTCCGGAGCGGCCGGCATCGTCACGCTGACGCGGCCGCAGGCGCTGAACGCGCTGACCCACAAGATGGTTTTGGCGCTGTCTCGGGCGCTCACCGCATGGCAGGTGGATAGCGACGTGGCACTGGTCGTCGTCAAGGCCGAGGGTAGGGCGTTTTGTGCCGGCGGCGATATCTTGCAGGTCTATGACGCCGGCCGCCTCGGCAACCCACCTGTCGATTTCTTTGCCGACGAATACCGGTTGAACGCCCAGATCGCGCGGTTTCCCAAACCCTACATCTCGCTGATCGACGGTATCGTCATGGGCGGCGGCGTCGGCATCTCGTTCCATGGCTCGCATCGGGTGCTGACCGAAAACGCGCAATTCGCCATGCCGGAAGTTGGCATCGGCTTTTTTCCCGATGTCGGCGGCAGCCATCTGTTGCCCGATCTCGGCGGCTATTTTGGCATGTATCTAGCGCTGACGGGCAACCGGATCCGCTATGGCGACGCGCTTTGGTCCGGGTTGGCGACGCACACTATTTCGGCAGACGGGCAGATCGGGCTGCTGGAGCGTTTTTGCGAGACCGGCGAATCGGAAGCGGTTCTGCGCAATTTCTTCCGGCCCGCCAAGCGCGAGACTGAGCGCGATACTCTCGAAGCCATTGCCCTGCACTTTTCCAAGCCCACCCTTGCCGATGTCATCGAAAGCCTTGAGGCGGATACGAGCGAGTTTGCCGCCAAGACGCTCGCAACCATTCTCACGCGTTCGCCAACCAGCCTGTCTGTCGCCTTCCGCCAGATCAAGGCCGGGCTGACCATGTCGATGGACGACTGCATGCGCATGGAGTTCCGGATACTGAACCGCATGCTGACCGGCCGCGACTTTTATGAGGGCATCCGCGCCGTGCTCATCGACAAGGGCTCGACCCCACAATGGCAGCCCGCACGGCTCGCCGATGTCGATCCGGCCGATATCGACCGCTATTTTGCAACGCTCGGCGATGGGGAACTCGCCCTGTGAACGACAATGCAAGCCGCCTGCGCGAGATGCACCCGTCCGCGATCGAGAATGCGTTTGCGCTGTTCCTGCGCGTGGTGGCGGCCTATTGCCTGCTGTTCGGCATTCTCTATTGGGTCCGCCTCATCGGCGTCTATGACGGCCCGCTCTGGCGCTTCGACCTGATGCCGCTTCATTGGCAGGTCGCCGCGGTGACACTGTCGGCGTTTTTTCCTTTCGCTGCCATTGGTCTGTGGATGCTGTCGTCGTGGGGGCCGGTCATCTGGTTCATTTGCGCTGCGACCGAGATTGTCATGTATGCGGGCTTCCCCGATCTGTTTGGCAGCCGCCCGCTGATCGTCGCCGCCCATGTTTCGGTGGCGTTGATTTACGCCGCCTTCCGGATCGTCTTGCACCTCCAAAGACGCCGCGCTGCCCAGTAGCCAACGCTTTCAGGGCGTTGCGGGCCATCCCATAAAATACAAGGTTAATTATTCTTACTCGGAAGGGTTTTCGTTAACCTTCTTTCGAAACCAGTGCCTGGTAAGCCCTTGTTAAGCCTGACGTTTAAGTCGAATTTTATGGGTATTCGATAAGTTCGCGATCAAGGTGACATCAAACAAAAAAGTCACCAGGCGAAAACAGAGAGGCAAAGACAATGATCAATTCGCGTCAGGTGGCTAAGCCCGCCATGGTTTCCGAGGACCGTAACGAAGCTATCCGTTCGCTTTACATGGAATCCCTGCAGCTGGTCGAAAGACTTCACCGCCGTCTTCTTGATGTTATCAAGGATGAGTTCGACCGCAACGGCCGCAGCGACATCAATGCAATCCAGGCCCTGCTGCTGTTCAATATCGGCAACGCGGAGCTGACCGCCGGCGAATTGCGCTCACGCGGCTACTATCTCGGCTCCAATGTCTCCTACAACCTCAAGAAGCTGGTCGAGCTCGGCTTCATCAACCACCAGCGTTCGCGCATCGACCGTCGCTCGGTTCGGGTCAGCCTGACGCCCAAGGGCCAGGACGTGGCCGAGGTCGTTGCCGGTCTTTACGATCGTCATGTCGGCTCGATTGAACATGTCGGCGGCATCAACACCGACGAGTTCAAGCAGATGAACCGCGCCCTGCAGCGCCTCGACCGCTTCTGGAACGACACCATCGCCTACCGCATGTAAGCCTGCAGGGAAGGGGAATAGAGCAGTAAGGCAGTGGGGCAATAGGTCGGCAAGACCGCAGGTGCCACGCTCCATTTCTGACTGCCCTGCTACCTTACTGCCCTATTCCCATTCTTCCCAAGGAACGACCTCCAGTCGCCGGGCCGGTTGCAGAAATGCACCGGCTCTTCCTTTTTTAGCTTGAGGCGATGCAATAGAAGGCGCCCTAGCCATGTTGCCGCCATATTCGGATGACCTATCGAAAACTTGTGATGTGCCAGATCTGCCTGTTCGGCCGTCAGCAACCCGTGCGAAGAAGTCGCGAGTCACGTGTTCGTGATGTCGGGTTATGGTTGGCTAATTGTTAAGTGTGGTCGTCATATCGTCGCGGGAAATTTCCTGCCGGTTTTGTTGCGCGAATATGTCTGGAACGTCCATGAAAACTAGCCGCCGTTTCTTTCTCTCCGGTGCAGGCGCAATCGCCGTGGCCGCCATATCTGGCGCCGCTAGCGCCCAGGACGTGATCGGCGAAGTTCTCGGTTCGTCGCGTCGCGGCAACTGGGACGATCAGTTCGATGCGCGTGTCAGCCAGGGCGACAAGGTCGTCTCGACGCTGCCGATCTTTTCGCCGCAGACGATCGGTTTCGTGCAACAGGCCATCGCTCAGTATCAGAACATCGTCGCTCAGGGCGGCTGGCCAGTCGTGCCCGCAAACAAGAAGCTCAAGCTGGGCGACGAAGACCCCGATGTCGTGGTGCTGCGCAAGCGCCTGATGGTTTCCGGTGACCTGTCGCCGCGCGCTGGCCTCTCCCAATCCTTCGACACCTATGTCGATGCCGCACTCAATCGCTTCCAGGCACGGCATGGCCTGCCGTCCGATGGCGTCATGGGCAAGTACACCTATGCGGCGATGAACATCTCCGCCCAGGTTCGCCTGGGTCAGCTCCAGACCAATCTCACCCGTATCCAGGCGCAGGCCGGCAAGCTCGGCAACCGCTATGTGAACGTCAACATTCCGGCTGCCCAGGTTGAAGCCGTCGAAAACGATCGCATCGTGCTGCGCCACACGGCCATCGTCGGCAAAGTCGATCGCCAGTCGCCCATCGTCAACTCGAAGATCAACGAGATCGTCGTCAACCCGTACTGGAATGCGCCGGTGTCGATCGTCCGCAAGGACATCATCCCCCTGATGCGCAAGAACCCGAACTATCTGACCGACAGCAAGATTCGCCTTTTTGCGCCGGATGGCAGCGAAGTTGATCCGATGAATGTCGACTGGTCGACGGAAGAGGCGGCGAAATATCGCTTCCGCCAGGACCCCGGCGCCAACAACGCGATGGCTTCGGTCAAGATCAACTTCCCGAGCCCCGACGGCGTTTATATGCACGACACGCCGCAGCAGAGCCTGTTCGGCAAGATGATGCGCTTCGATTCGTCGGGCTGCGTGCGCGTCCAGAACGTCCGCGACCTTGTTACCTGGATCCTGCGCGACACGCCGGGCTGGAGCCGCCAGCACTTCGAGCAGACCATCAAGTCGGGCGAGAACACGCCCATTCCGGTCACCAACCCCGTACCGGTCTACTTCACCTATGTCTCGGCATGGTCGACGGGCGACGGAGTCGCCCAGTTCCGCGACGATATCTATGGCCTCGACGGTGTTGATGAGCTGCAGATCACTTCTGCACTCTGAGCTAGCCACAACCATTTTTGAAAAGGCCGTCCTTTGGGGCGGCCTTTTTTGTTTGAGTGCCCTATGGCGCAAAGCGACAACGAAATTTCGCGCTGCAAACGTGGCGACGCTGGGGCAAGTGTGTTAATGGCCCGCCGAACCTCCCCGATGCCCTCCGGACTAAAGGATCTTCCGCAATGGCCGCTTCGAAACACCTCGAATCCTTCTTTGGAACCCCGCTGTCGGAGGCCGATCCGGAAATCTTCGGCTCGATCCGCAATGAGCTTGGCCGCCAGCGTCACGAGATCGAGCTGATCGCCTCGGAAAACATCGTTTCCCGCGCCGTTCTCGAGGCGCAGGGCTCGATCATGACCAACAAATATGCCGAGGGTTATCCGGGCAAGCGCTACTATGGCGGCTGCCAGTTCGTCGACGTTGCCGAGGAGCTCGCCATCGAACGCGCCAAGAAGCTGTTCGACTGCAAGTTCGCCAACGTCCAGCCGAATTCCGGCAGCCAGATGAACCAGGCCGTGTTCCTGGCGCTGCTGCAGCCGGGCGACACCTTCATGGGCCTCGACCTGAATTCGGGCGGTCACCTGACCCATGGTTCGCCGGTCAACATGTCCGGCAAGTGGTTCAAGGTCGTCTCTTATGGCGTTCGCAAGGACGACAATCTGCTCGACATGGACGAGGTCGCGCGCCTTGCCCGCGAAAACAAGCCGAAGCTGATCCTTGCCGGCGGCACCGCCTATTCCCGCATCTGGGACTGGAAGCGCTTCCGCGAGATCGCCGATGAAGTCGGCGCTTATCTGATGGTCGACATGGCCCACATTGCTGGCCTGGTTGCCGGCGGTGTGCATCCGTCGCCGCTGGCGCACGCCCATGTCGTCACCACCACCACGCACAAGTCGCTGCGCGGCCCGCGCGGCGGCATGATCCTCACCAACGACGAGGACATCGCCAAGAAGATGAACTCGGCGGTGTTCCCAGGCCTGCAAGGCGGCCCGCTGATGCATGTCATCGCTGCCAAGGCGGTGGCTTTCGGCGAGGCGCTGAAGCCCGAGTTCAAGACCTATGCGGCAAATGTCGTCGCCAACGCCAAGGCGCTGGCCGCGAGCCTCAAGGACACCGGCCTCGACATCGTTTCGGGCGGCACCGACAACCATCTGATGCTGGTCGACCTGCGGCCCAAGAACGCCACCGGCAAGCGCGCCGAGGCAGCCCTTGGCCGCGCCAACATCACCTGCAACAAGAACGGCATTCCTTTCGATCCGGAAAAGCCCTTCGTCACCTCGGGCGTCCGTCTCGGCACCCCGGCCGGCACGACTCGCGGCTTCGGCGAGGCCGAGTTCCGTGAGATCGGCACGCTGATCACCGAAGTGCTGGACGGCCTCAAGGCTGCCAACTCGGACGAGGGCAACGCTGCCGTCGAGGCGGCGGTGAAGCAGAAAGTCGTCAGCCTGACCGAGCGCTTCCCGCTTTATCCTTATCTCGGCTAAGATGCCGGGCCGGGGAGGGTGCGAAACCATCCCCGAAAGCTTTGGAGCCCCATCCCGACATATAAGGGGTGGGGCTTTTTTGCTCTTTCGGCGGTGGTCGATCGGCAAATGCGGTCTCCACATCCTGGGATGATGGTTCCGATTTCCGGGCCGATGGGTTAAGCCTTTCACGGTCGAGGATTCGAATGACAAGGCTGAACGATGCGTTGCCCATATTGCCAGTCTGAAGACACGCAGGTGAAGGACTCTCGTCCGGCCGAGGATGGCGCTGCGATCCGCCGCCGGCGCATCTGCCCGGTCTGCGGCGGACGCTTCACCACATTCGAGCGTGTTCAACTCCGCGACCTCGTCGTGCTCAAGAAATCCGGACGCAAGGTGCCGTTTGATCGCGACAAGCTTGCCCGCTCGGTCGAGATCGCGGTGCGCAAGCGTAATGTCGATCCCGAGCGCATCGAGCGTGCAGTGACCGGCATCGTCCGTCAGCTTGAAAGCTCCGGCGAAAGCGAAATCCCTTCCGGCGAGATCGGCCGGCTGGTCATGGAGGCGCTGAAGTCGCTCGATGACGTTGCCTATGTGCGCTTCGCCTCGGTCTACCGTAACTTCCGCGAGGCCAAGGATTTCCACGAAGTGTTGGGCGAGCTCAAGGGCGACGAGGAAGCCAGCTGAGCAATGGTCTACGACGCATCCACGCAGGACAGGATAGACCGCCGTTTCATGGCAGCCGCACTTAGGCTGTCGCGAAAGCACCTCGGACTGACTTCGACCAACCCGGCGGTGGGCACGTTCATCGTCCGGGACGATGGTTCTGGACCTGTTATCGTCGGACGCGGTGTCACCGCCATAGGCGGGAGGCCGCATGCCGAAGCCGAAGCCTTGGCTGAAGCAGGCGACCTGGCGCGTGGCGCCACCGCTTATGTCACGCTTGAGCCCTGCGCTCATCACGGCCGTACCCCGCCTTGCGCCAATGCGCTGGTCACCGCAGGCGTAACACGCGTTGTCGGCGCCGCAAGCGACCCGGATCCACGCGTTTCCGGCAAAGGCTATGCCATCCTCCGAGGCGCCGGCGTCGAGGTCAGGGAAGGTGTGCTTGCCCGCGAAGCCTCCAACCAGCTTGCCGGTTACATGAATCGCTCCGTGAGGAAGCGCCCGGAAGTGATTCTGAAGCTTGCGCTTTCCGCCGACGGCATGATCGGCAGGCGAGGCCAGGGCCAGATCGAGATCACCGGTGAGATCGCTCGCCGCCAGGTTCACATCATGCGCGCCGAAACCGACGCCATCCTGATTGGCATCGGCACCGCCCTTGCTGACGATCCCGAGTTGACTGTGCGTTTGCCGGGGCTCAGGGCGCGTTCGCCGGCGCGCATCGTGCTCGACAGGCTGGCCCGGTTGCCGGCGACGTCGAAACTCGCTCGCTCGGCCAATGATGTGCCGGTGCTCGTCGCCGCCTGTTCGGAAATCCATACGACCAACAGGGCGGAACTGGAGCGCGCCGGCGTGAAATTCCTCGCGACCGAGACCTATGACGGGCGCGTGGCACTGCCCGAACTGCTTGAGGATCTGGGCAATCACGGCATGTCGCGCATCATCGTCGAAGGCGGGGCCGACACAGCGCGCGCCTTTCTCGATGAGGGCCTCGTCGACCGCATCGCACTGTTTTACGGACCCGAAGCGATTGGTCGCGACGGCATTGCAGCGCCTATCGGCCGCGACCATATACCGGCAGGGTTCGAGCTGGTGCGCGAGGCGCGCTTCGGTGAGGACCACTTCGCTGAATGGATAAGGGAAATCTGATGTTTACCGGGATCGTTACCGACGTGGGTACAGTCGCGTCTGCAACTCAGCTCGACCAGGGCGTGCGCCTGCGCATCGACACGGCCTATGATCCCAAGAAGATCGACATCGGTGCGTCGATTTCCTGCTCCGGTGTCTGCCTGACTGTCGTCACGTTGCCCGAAGATACTTCGAATGCTCGCTGGTTCGAGGTCGAGGCCTGGGAAGAAGCACTCCGCCTGACCACGGCGAGCGACTGGGCGTCCGGTCGCAAGATAAATCTCGAACGCGCCCTCAAGATCGGCGATGAGCTGGGCGGCCACATCGTTTCGGGACACGTCGACGGCATGGCCGAGATCGTGGCGCGCGAGGATGAGGGCGAAGCGGTGCGTTTCCGCCTGGAGGCGCCGCGCGAGTTGGCCAAATTCATTGCGCCGAAGGGTTCCGTCGCGCTCGACGGCACGTCGCTGACGGTCAACAAGGTCGAGGGCACGCGCTTCGATGTGTTGCTGATTCATCATTCCTTGCAGGTGACGACCTGGGGCGAGCGCAAGGTCGGCGACCGCGTCAATCTCGAGATCGACACCATGGCGCGCTATGCCGCGCGCCTAGCCGAGGCGGCCAGCGAAGGGCTTTGACACGAGGCGCCAGCCGCTGGTCGACCGGCCAGCGGTTTCCTGCCACAGTGCTTAACACTTCGCTTGCGAACTCATCGGGTTCGGCCTAAGTCAGCCGCTCCTGCCGGAGATTTGACATGGCCAACGACAAGAAACTGAAGCTCCTCATCGTTGAGGCGCGCTTTTACGACGACCTCGCAGATGCGCTGCTAGACGGCGCCAAGGCTGCTCTGGACGCCGCCGGCGCTTCCTACGATGTGGTGACCGTTCCTGGCGCCCTCGAAATTCCGGCCGTGATCTCGTTTGCGCTCGACGCAGCCGATGACGAAGGCACCCAGTATGATGGTTATGTCGCGCTTGGCACCGTCATCCGTGGCGAAACCTATCACTTCGACATCGTCGCCAACGAATCTTGCCGTGCTTTGATGGACCTGTCGGTTGCGGAATCGATCTGCATCGGCAACGGTATCCTGACTGTCGAAAACGATGATCAGGCTTGGGCACGCGCCCGCCGCACCGAGGGCGACAAGGGTGGCTTTGCCGCGCGGGCAGCCCTCACCATGATCGCCTTGCGCGAAAAACTTGGAGCAGCACGCTCGTGACGTCTCCTGAAGATAACGGCCAACCGCCCGTCCGCCAGGCCAACAAACGCGGTGCCGCCCGTCTGGCTGCCGTGCAGGCGCTCTACCAGATGGACGTCGCCGGCAGCGGCCTGCTCGAAATCACCGCCGAATACGAGGCGTTCCGCCTTGGCAAGGAAGTCGACGGCGCGCTCTACCGCGAGGCCGACGCCCAGTGGTTCCGGGCTATCCTCGCCGGTGTGGTCGAAAACCAGAAGATCGTCGACCCGGTCATCCGCCAGGCTTTGACCGAAGACTGGCCGCTGTCGCGGCTCGATTCGACGCTGCGCGCCATCCTGCGTGCCGGTGTCTTCGAACTGATGAAGCGCCAGGACGTTCCTGTGGCCGTGATCGTGTCGGAATATGTCGACATCGCCAAGGCCTTCTATGCAGACGACGAGCCCAAGCTCGTCAATGCCGTGCTTGATCGCGTTTCCCGAAAGCTGCGCGGCGAGGGTAAGGGCAAGGACGCATTATGACCGGTGGCGAACGCGACGCGCGGCGAACTGCTTACATTCTCGCCGCATCGCAAGCCATCATAGGCTCTGCCGCCCCGATTGCCTTTTCGCTTGGTGGCCTGGCGGGCTACTATCTCCTTGGACCCGACAAGTCGCTGGCAACCGCCCCGATCACCGGTTTCAGCGTTGGTCTGGCACTTGGCGCACTTCCGGCGGCTGCGATCATTCGCAGCCTCGGCCAGCGTCACGGCTTCATGTTCGGCACCGCCGTCACCGCAGCCGGTGGCGCCCTCGCAACGTTGGGCCTCTTCCGTTCGGAATTCTGGCTTTTTGTCTTCGGCCTGCTGATGCTTGGCGTCGGCAGTGCGTTCGTCCAGCAGTTCCGCTTTGCGGCCGCCGACAACGCGCCGCCCCAGTTCAAGGCCAATGCGATCTCGTTCGTGCTCGCTGGCGGCATCATCACCGCCATTCTTGGTCCGCAGATCGTCATCTTCACGCGCGAACTGTTCGCGCCCGTCATGTTCGCCGGCTCTTTTGCCGCGATCATTGGCCTTGCGGCGGTTGGCGCCGTCATCCTGTCGTTCCTGAAGGTGAAGGGCGCAACGGAAGCGCACGACGCGATCTCGCAGGCCGATGCGCGCCCGCTGCTCGAAATCGTTACCCAGCCGCGCTTTGCCGCGGCTCTCGTCTGCGCCGTCGGCAGCTATGCCGTGATGACCTTCGTCATGACCGGTGCGCCGCTCGCCATGGTCGGCTGCGGGTTTTCACCCGACGAGGCGACGCTCGGCATCTCCTGGCACGTCATGGCGATGTTTGGCCCAAGCTTCTTCACCGGCCGCCTGATCCAGCGTTTCGGCGCCGAGCGCATCGTGGCGCTGGGCCTGTTCCTGCTGATCGTTTGCGCCATCGTGGCGTTGTCGGGCATCGCGTTGTGGCAATTCTGGACATCGCTTATCCTGCTCGGCCTTGGCTGGAACTTCGGCTTCATCGGCGCAACCGCCATCGTCTCGACCGCTTATCGCCCATCGGAAAAAGGCAAGGTCCAGGGCTTCCACGACTTCGTCCTGTTCAGCATCGTCGCTTTGGMCTCGCTRATGTCCGGTGCTGTCTACAACGCTTATGGCTGGGAGATGCTGGCCTGGATCGTCTTCCCTGTCTGCGCCGTCTGCCTGGCGGCGCTTGTGGCTCTGTCGCTGACGCGTCAGCGTCAAACCGCCTGACAGGAGGATGTCGGCAGTCACGGCTGCCGATTTCTTCGAACTACAAAAAAATATTGCGCAGCCCCTGCGCATTGTGAAACCGTATGCCCCGACGGAAGCTGGCCGCCATGCTCATATGCGCCACCGAATTCCGGGAACGAGAAGGGGCTTCATTATGCGTCAAACCAGTACAATCGCCGCTGCGATCATCGCGCTCGGCCTCGCCACCAGCGCGGCGAACGCGCAGGTGGTGGTGTCTTCCAAGATCGACACCGAAGGTGGCGTGCTCGGCAACATCATCAAGGCCGTGCTCGATGCCAACAACATCGCCACCACCGATCGCATCCAGCTTGGAGCGACGCCCGTCGTGCGCAAGGCGATTACCGCCGGCGAAATCGACATTTATCCCGAATATACCGGCAATGCCGGCTTCTTCTTCGAAAAGGCCGATGACCCGGTCTGGAAGGATGCCGCCAAGGGTTTCGAGACGGCCAAGAAGCTCGACTATGACGCCAACAAGATCGTCTGGCTGTCGCCGTCGCCGGCCAACAACACTTGGGCGATCGCGCTGCGCAAGGATGTGGCCGAGACCAACAAGCTCGCCACCCTCAGCGATTTCGGCAAATACGTCGCTGGCGGCGGCGCTGTCGTGCTCGCGGCCTCGTCCGAGTTCGTCAACTCGGCGGCAGCCCTTCCGGCCTTTCAGACCACCTATGGCTTCACCCTCAAGCCGGAACAGCTGATCACCCTTTCGGGCGGCGACACGGCTGCCACCATCGGTGCTGCCGCCAACCAGACCAACGGCGCCAATGCCGCCATGGTCTATGGCACGGACGGTGGCATCGCGCCTTCGGGCCTGGTTGTTCTCAGCGACGACAAGGGCGTGCAGCCGGTCTACCAGCCGGCCCCGATCATCCGCGAAGCTGTCCTCAAGCAGCATCCGGAGATCGAAACCCTTCTCAAGCCGGTGTTCGAAAAGCTCGATCTGGTCACGCTGCAGGAACTCAACGGCCGCGTTCAGGTCGGCGGTGAGCCGGCCAAGGCCGTTGCCGAAGATTTCCTGAAGAAGAACGGCTTTCTGAAGTAAGCTTCCATTGGCGCGCCTCCTATGGGCGCGCCGACGGAACCGGGGACGCATCGCAGTCGTGGGCATCAGGTTCGACAAGCTTGGCGTGGTGATTGCCGCAATCACCGCCTATGGTGCTGTTGTGGCGCCATTCGCCACTTTTCGCGCCAACCGCATTGTAGCAGGTGAACCGCGCTCGATTATCGAGGCCTTGCCGTCACCCGTGGGGGCGGCCCTTCTGGCGATGCTGATGGCAGTAGGGCTTGTCGCGCTCTTCAAGACACCGCTGGCTGCGCGCCTGGGTGCGAGTGTCTTGGCGCTTGTGTCGCTTGCGCTGCTGATCGGCGTCGCCGGCAGTCACTTGACGCCGGAGGGCAATACGTTCGCCCGCATCTCGCCGGCGTCGGGCTTCTGGCTTCTGATCTTTGCCTTTACCCTTTTGCTTGCAGACGTCCTGACGAGGTTGCAACTGTCGCCGGTCGGGCGCGTTGCCG
>NZ_JBFUIP010000055.1:0-34134 GCF_056401815.1 Aminobacter sp. P4_D5
CGCCGATAATGGTCGAGGCGCGCACGTTGATTTCGAGCCGCAGCAGCGCGTAGCTCAGGAAGTTGGGCATGACCTGCGGCACGATGCCGAACCAGACCCGCTCGGGCCAATTGCCGCCGACGGYGCGCAGGCCCTCGTCAGCCTTCATGTCGGCATTTTCGACGACCTCGAAGAACAGCTTTCCGAGCGCGCCGATGGTGTGCAGCGACACCGCGATGATCGCCGGGATCGCACCCATCGACAGGATGGCGAGGAAGAAGCCGGCGATGACGATTTCTGGGAAGGCGCGCAGGATTTCGAGGAAGCGGCGCACGAAAAAGCGCAGCCAGCGCTGGGTCACCAGATTGGAGGCAGCGAGGAAACAGAGCAGAAAGCCGAAGGTGAAGCCGATGATCGTGGAGACGAGCGCGATGTTGATCGTTTCCAGCATCTTGTAGGCGTATTCGGGCATGTAGAAGGAGCCGAACAGGGGGACGCGGCCCTCGGGGTAGTCGAATTTCAGGCTGCCGTCGGCATAGGGCGAAGGCAGGTCAAACAGGGCGCGGCCGATCTCATAGGGATCACGCGGCATCAGCTGGTCGGTGAAGTCGAAAAAATGTGGCAGCCGGTCGAAGAACTTGCCGGCATTGCTCTCATTGGCGAACCAGAGCGAGCCCGACAGGGCGACGAACAGCAGGATCAGGCCGCCTATGGTGTGCAGGCGGCGGCGGCTGGCGAGTTCGCGCCAGTGGCGCTCGACCGTCAGGCCAGCTTCCGAGAGGGGCATAGTCATGAATTTTCCTGGTCCCGGATCAAAGAAAGACGCGCCGCGATGGGGACGCGGCGCGTCCATGCTGCCTGAGGGCTTAGCTGCCGATCTGCGCCTTGCGGGCGTCGATGACAGGCTGGTAGAACTCCGGGGTGACTTCGGTGTAGGCCTTGAAGTCGCCGCCCTGGATGGCCGAGAAGCAGGCCGGATCGGTCTGCGGCAGCTTCATCAAATAGTCCTTGAACTTGGTCTTGATGTCAGCGTCGAGCGAGGTGCGCACGACCAGCGGGCCGTTCGGGATCAACGGCGACTTCCAGACTTCGACCAGGTCGTCCATGTCGAGGATGCCCTTGTCGACCATCTTCTTGAGGTTGCCCGAGGTGTAGCCGTCCTTGAACTCGCCGACGCCCGAGCCGAAGGTCGTGCCGGCGTCGAAGGTGCCCTTGAGCACTTCAAGCACCAGGTTTTCATGGCCGCCACCGAAGCCGGTCTCGGCGAAATAGTCCTTCACGGCGGTGCCGCCGAGCGACTTGGGCAGCGAGGTGACCGGGATCAAATAGCCCGAGGTCGAGTCCGGATCGGCAAAGCCGAGCTTCTTGCCCTTGAGGTCTTCGAGCTTGGTGATGCCCGAATCCTTCTTGGCGACCATGATCGAGTAGTAGCCGGTGGCGCCGTCGGTCTGGACGGTGGTCAGGATCGGCTCGACCGCATCCTTGTTCTGCAGGTAGATCTTGGCATAGCCCGACGCGCCGAGCTCGGCGTAGTCGAGCGTGCCGCCGAGCAGGCCCTGGATGGTGCCGTCATAATCGGCCGCCGGGAACAGCGACACCTTTTCGACGCCGAGCACGGCCGGAAGCTGGTCGGCCAGGCACTGGAAGTTGCGCAGGCGGTCGGCTTCGTTTTCGCCACCGATCAGGCCGATGCGGAATTCCTTGAGGTCTGCGGCATGAGCCGAGCCGATCGCCAGGACGGCGAGCGAAACGGCGCTCAAAAGTGCTTTCTTGAACATGACAAGTCTCCAGGTTGGCCCAGCACCTTGCTGGGTCGATTGCAGTTGCTGATTGCAGGCCCTTGACGCGGGCGAGGCGAACGCGAACGGCCTCAGAGCGAAGCGTATGCGGGCTCGAGAGGTGCGGCGGATATCGCAGGCTTCGCCCTTGCCGGGCGGATGCTGGTGGAAGTGATGGCTTCGGAGATTTCGGCGCCATCGTTGTCGGCACCGTAGACCGTGCGCACTGCGTCGCGGTTGAGGTCTTCAGGTGCGCCGTCGAAGACGACCGCGCCGGCGGACATGCCGATGATGCGGTTGCAATAGGTGCGCGCGGTGTCGAGCGTGTGCAGATTGGTGATGACGGTGATGCCTTCGCGCAGGTTGATGTCCTGAAGCGCGTCCATCACCACCTTGGCGTTGAGCGGATCAAGCGAGGCGATCGGCTCGTCGGCGAGGATCAGCTTCGGCTCCTGCATCAAAGCGCGGGCGATGGCGACACGCTGCTGCTGGCCACCGGACAAAGTGCCGGCTGGCTGAAGGGCTGTGCGGGCGATGTCGAGGCGTTCCAGTGCGGCGATCGCCCGGATGCGTTCTTCGCGGGAGAAGATCGAAAGCAGGTTGAGCGCGGTCGAGCGGTGGTTCAGGCGGCCGAGCAACACATTGGTCAAAACGTCGAGGCGCGGCACCAGGTTGAACTGCTGGAAGATCATGGCGCAGTCGCGCTGCCAGCGGCGGAGTGAAGGACCACGCAGCGACGACACTTCGGTGCCGTCGAAGACGATCGAGCCCTGGCTCGGGTCAATCAGGCGGTTGATGGTTTTCAGCAGCGTCGACTTGCCAGCGCCCGAGCGGCCGATGATGCCGACCATCTGGCCCTGCTGGATCTGGAGGTTGACACCGTTGACGGCGACGCTCTTGCCAAAGCGGCGCGTGACGTTGCGGATTTCGAGCATCGTGGTTTCCCTGTCCTGTCAAGGCTTTCGCCCTTTTCAGGCATCGGCCTAGACCCGGGACATGAAGCTGCAATGTCAGGACCATGTCAGTTTTGTTACGATGCACAGGTCGGCGGCCCGCAATTGGCTGTTGATTGCATCCAAATGCGAATTCCCTCCCGTCAGCTTGCCTCCGGTGGCGATGCGATCTCCTTTTGCAGACGCTCGTAGGCGCCTGGACTGAGTGCTCCCGGCGGGCTGTACGGATTGGAAAACGCGTAGATCAAGAACAAGATGATGCCGGTGTAGGCTCCGACAACCGAGAGCAGCATGAGACTGCGCCGCTCGGGCGCGTAGGGGTAGTAACCGAATGCGATCAGGACCACGCCCGACACCGCGGCGAACCAGAACATCACGTTGATGCTGTCGGGACCATGATTGTCGCGCTTCACCCGAACTTCGGCGATCGCCTGCATTTGCCTGAGCATATGATCGCGCAGGCTTGTCTGGCGCCCGGTTGCGGGAACGAGATCGAGCACAGCGCGATAGGCGACGTCCCATTGGTCCCATGCGGTCTATGAAAGCTCGCCGGAGGAACCCAGCTCCGCCCATTCCTGTTTGATCACCACACGCAGATATCCAGATAGCGCCTGCTGGATGGCTAAACCTTGCTCCAAGCCGTAGCGCTCGGCGTCATAATAGACATCGGCGATAGCGTCGGCTTCGGTGGCGCTATCGTTTTTGAGCTGCTGGTATTCGATCATTTCCTGCGCGAAGACCAGCGCAAGGATCAGCCCGTGCAAAGCGGCGATACGCACGACGACGGACGATGCCAGTTCGTGGTCCTTGCCTTCGGGGTCGCCACCGGTGATGAACCGCATGGCCAGATAGGAGCCCAGCGTCAGGAGGATCGTCCCGCCTATGAAGGCGGTTCCGAGAATCGTGCTGCCGATCATCTGCATCGTCCAACAGTCGTTCGGGGCGCAAGGTTGGCGGCAGTGTATCGGCAATTCCAGGAAACGCCGAGATGCCTGAATTGATGAGATGTCGCAGTGCCGAGAAAAAAATGCAACAAGCCCTGACACTACACTTGTTAGTCATTATATGAGGGCTGACGTCACTTTGAGGAACCGCTGATGAAAATGTCCCGAACGACCCGATTTGCCACGCTTTTCGCAGGGTTGTTCCTTGCATTCTCCATGGTCGCCGTCGACCAGGCCGACGCCCGCCGGGGCGGCAGCTTCGGCAGCCGTGGCGCGCGCACCTTCCAGTCGGYGCCTCCGACCCGCACAGCCCCGCAGCCGGCCGCACCGGTGGAGCGCTCGATGACGCCGAACACCGGCCAGGCCGCGAACCCGGCCACCAATGCCGCGCGCCCGGGTGCGGCCGCGCAGCAGCGCCCCGGCTTCATGGGTGGCTTCGGCGGCGCGATGATCGGCGGACTGTTGATGGGCGGCCTGCTCGGCATGATGATGGGCCAGGGTTTCGGCGGTCTCGCCGGCATRTTCGGCATGCTGATGCAGGTGCTGCTGATCGGCGGCGCCATCTGGCTCGCCCTGCGCTTCTTCCGCTCACGGCAGGCGGTCAGTTCCGGTCCAGCGATGGCTGGAGCCGGTGCCGGTGGTGGTAACTTCAATTATCGCGATGCGGCGCCTGAACAAACCGGCAAGGCCAATGGCGGCAGCCGCTCGTTCAGCATTCCGAGCATCGGCGGCAGCCGGTCAGACGCTGGCTCGCAGCAGCCAGTGACCAAGGACATCACCGTATCCGGTGAAGACCTCGACACCTTCCAGCGCATGCTGACCGAGGTGCAGGAAGCTTTTGGTCGCGAGGACCACAAGGCGCTGCGCCGGCTGGTGACGCCTGAGATGGTGTCGTATCTGTCGGAAGAACTTGCCGACAACGCCCAAAATGGCGTGCGCAACGATGTGTCCGACGTTCAGCTGCTGCAGGCTGACATCGCCGAGAGCTGGAGTGAAGGCGACCGCGACTATGCCACGGCGGCATTGCAGTATTCCTCCATCGACGTGACGCGCAACCGCGCCACCGGCGAGATCGTCGAAGGCGATGCTAGCGAGCCGACCGAGACCACCGAGCTGTGGACTTTCGTGCGCCAGGGCGGCGGCGACTGGCAGCTTTCGGCGATCCAGGCAGCCTGATTACCTCGCACTGAACTTCTCAGCGCCCGCAATCGTCCCTTCGGGGTGCCGATTGCGGGCGTTTGTGTTTCGGCAACAGCGGTGGCCGAATAGCGATTGCTCTGCTCGATATTCTAGGCAAGGTTGAGGGCGGATAGGCTGGGGTCTGCCTATCCGAGATTCCAGTTCTCGCGACCATAAAAAGTTCGGATGACGACGGCAGCCAACACGCTCATTTCGCCTGATTTCCTGACACTTACGCTCGGAATCGTCGTCTACTTCGTCGGCGTGATCCTGACGCGCCATGTCGCATTCCTGCGCGACTACAACATCCCCGAACCGGTGACTGGCGGGTTTCTGGCCGCCGCCGCCATTTGGGCGTTCCATAAGCTGTCGGGGATGGAGATCATCTTCGAGATGACCACGCGCGACAGGTTGCTGGTCATCTTCTTTGCCACCGTCGGAGTCAATGCACGGCTGTCCGACCTGCTGGTCGGTGGGCGGGCGCTGGTCGTACTGTGCGTGCTGACCGTGTTTTTCGTTTTCTTGCAAAATGGCGTCGGCACGCTCGGGGCCTGGCTGTTCGGCCTACCCTCGGCGGCGGGCGTCATCATGGGATCGATTGCCTTTGTCGGTGGGCACGGCACCACGATTGCCTGGGCGCCGGCGATCGCCGCCGAGCATGGCTTTCCCGGGGCCGTGGAGGTCGGCACGGCGGCGGCGACGCTCGGCCTCATCGTCGCCAGCGTCCTGGGCGGCCCATTGGCCAAATTCCTGATCGAACGGGGCAAACTCACCCCCGATGCCAGCGCTTCGGTGAGTGGACAGGCCTTCGCAAGATCGGAAGCCGTGCCAATCGACAAATCGAACTTCATGCAGGCGCTTTTGCTGGTCAACGTAGCCGTGGTGCTCGGCTATCTGGTTCACGGACCGGTAACTGCGATGGGCGTCAAGCTGCCGCTCTTCGTGCCTTGTCTGATCATGGGCGTCGTTTTGTCCAACACGATCCCTTACATCTTTCCCCGGCTGCAATGGCCGGCGCGCTCACCGGCAATGTCGCTGATTTCAGACTATTCGTTGTCGGCGTTCCTTGCCATGTCGCTGATGAGCATGCAGCTTTGGACGCTTGCCGGGGTCGCAGGGCCGCTGCTGGTTGTCGTTGCCATGCAGGCCGTGCTCGCGGTTGCCTTCATCCTGATCGTGCTTTTCCCGCTGCTCGGCAGGGACTATCAAGCGGCGGTGCTGAGTGCCGGCTTCACCGGCCTCTCGCTAGGGGCCACGCCGACGGCGATCGCTTCGATGACAGCGGTGACCAAGCACTACGGGCCGTCACCGAACGCCTTCATCATCCTGCCGCTGGTCTCGGCGTTTTTCGTCGACCTGGTCAACATGGTGGCGATCCAGTTTTTCCTGGCGCGGTGAGGCGGCTTTAGCCGCCGTGCTTTTCGAGAAATTCCTCCGCTGACAGGTTGCGGAAGTCGTCAAGGGCGACGCGCAGTCGGGCGTGATCCCAGTCCCACCAGCCCAGCGCCTGGAAACGTTCTGATATCCTTCGGTCGAAGCGCTCGCGCAACGGCCTGGCCGGCACACCGGCGACTATGGTGTAGGGCGCGACGTCCTTGGTGACCACAGCACCCGAACCGATCGCTGCCCCGTCGCCGATGGTCACGCCCGGCAGAACCGTCGAGCCATGACCGAGCCAGGTGTCATGGCCGATAGTGACCGCGTTCGAACGCCGCCACTCGAAGAACTCGGTCTCGTGGCTGGCGTCGTCCCAATAGTCCGAGGCGCGATAGGTGAAGTGGTGCATCGTCGGTCGCCAGGTCGGGTGGTTGGTGGCATTGACGCGCACGGCGGCTGCGATGTTTGAGAACTTGCCGACCTTGGCGCACCACAGGCTGCAATCCTGCATGACGTAGGAATAGTCGCCGAGCTCGCTCTCGCTGATGCGGCTACGCTCGGCGACTTCGGTCCAGCGGCCAAGCGTCGACTGGCTGACCTCTGCGGTCGGATGGACGTAGGGCTGTTCGGAGAGTTTGCGGCTCATGCTGCGGCCTTTCCCGTGGCGAATTCGGTGACATCGACAATGCGGTCGGCAACCGCCTCGCGCACGTCGGCGTCATGGAAGATGCCGAGCAGGGCAACGCCGGCGAGCTTCTTTTCGTCGATGAGGGAAATCACCACTTCGCGGTTGGTGGCGTCGAGCGAAGCCGTCGGCTCGTCGAGCAAAAGCACCGGATGATCGGTGATGAAGCCGCGCGCAATGTTGACGCGCTGCTGCTCACCGCCCGAGAAGGTTGCTGGCGGCAGGCTCCACAGCCTTTCCGGCAGGTTGAGCCGGCCGAGCAGGTCGGCGGCGCGGTCCTGCGCCTGCTTGCGGTCAATGCCGCGCGCCACCAAAGGCTCGGCAACGACATCCAGGGTGGAAACGCGCGGCACGGTGCGCAGGAACTGGCTGACATAACCGATGGTGTCGCGTCGGACTTCCAGAACCATGCGCGGATTGGCGGTGGCAAGATCAACGAGCGCGCCATGATGCTCGATGATGATCTGGCCCTGGTCGACGCCGTAATTGCCGTAGACCATCTTCAGGATCGAGCTTTTGCCGGCACCCGAGGGGCCGCCGAGCACGGCGCATTCGCCCGCCCTGATCGAGAACGACACATTGGCGACCACCGGTAGGCGGACGCCGCCGCGCAGATGCATGATGAAGGCCTTGGCGACCTCAGAGACAATGAGTGGGGTGGCCATGTTAAGGTCTTTCCTTGATGAGCATGATCTTGTCCGAAAACCGGGAACCACTTTTCGGGATCATGCTCAGACCTGCAAAATGGAGGAAACGAGGAGCTGGGTGTAGGGCGCGCGCGGATCGTCGAGCACGCGGTCGGTGAGACCGGCTTCGACGACATGGCCGTCCTTCATCACCATCATGCGCTGCGACAGAAGCCTGGCGACCGCGAGGTCGTGGGTGACGACGATCGCCGCAAGGCCAAGGTCGGTGACCAGCCCGCGCAGCAGGTCGAGCAGGCGCGCCTGCACCGAAACGTCGAGGCCGCCGGTCGGCTCGTCCATGAATATCAGGCGCGGGCCGGTGACCAGATTGCGGGCGATCTGCAGGCGCTGGCGCATGCCGCCCGAAAAGGCACGCGGCTCGTCGTCAATGCGTTCCTCATCGATCTCGACGCGGCTGAGCCAATCGACGGCAGTGGCGCGGATGTTGCCATAGTGGCGGTCGCCGACGGCCATCAGCCGCTCACCGACATTGGCGCCGGCAGACACTGTCATGCGCAGCCCGTCGGCCGGGTTCTGATGGACAAAACCCCAGTCGGTGCGCATCAGGATACGGCGCTCGGCCTCGCTCATGCGGTAGAGGTCGCGCCACTGGCCATCGCGCATGCGGTAGCTTGCGGTGCCCGAGGTTGGCAAAAGCCTGGTGGCCAGGCAGTTGAGCAGCGTCGTCTTGCCTGAGCCGGATTCGCCGACGACTGCCAGCACTTCGCCCGGCCAGAGGTCGAAGGAGATGTCCTCGCAGCCGATGCGCGAGCCGTAATATTTGGACAGCGCTGTGACGCGCAGGAGCGGTTGGTCGGTCATTGGGCTTGCTCCAGGATGTCGGGAGAGAGGTGGCCGCGATGGCCGCAGGCCTGGCGCGTCTCGCAATGGTCGGTGTCGGAACAGACGAACATGTGTCCGCCCTTGTCGTCGAGGATGACCTCGTCGAGATAGACCTGCTCGGCGCCGCACAGGGCGCAAGGCTGGTCGAAGCTCTGGATCTCGAAGGGATGGTCCTCGAAATCGAGGCTCACCACCTTGGTGAAGGGCGGCACGGCATAGATGCGCTTCTCGCGGCCGGCGCCGAACAGCTGGAGCGCGGGCGACATGTGCATCTTGGGATTGTCGAATTTCGGCGTCGGCGAGGGATCCATCACATAACGACCCTCGACCTTGACCGGGTAGGCATAGGTGGTGGCGATGCGGCCGTGCCGGGCGATGTCTTCGTAGAGCTTCACATGCATCAGCCCGTACTCCTCGAGCGCGTGCATTTTCCGCGTCTCGGTTTCGCGCGGTTCGAGGAAGCGCAGAGGTTCGGGGATCGGCACCTGGTAGACCAGTGTCTGGCCCTCCGTCAGTGGATGCTCGGGGATACGGTGACGGGTCTGGATGATCGTCGCCTTCGCCGTTTCGGTGGTCACTGCGACATCGGCGACTTTCTGGAAGAAGGCGCGGATGGACACGGCGTTGGTGGTGTCGTCGGCGCCCTGGTCGATGACCTTGAGCACATCATCGGGACCGATGATCGCGGCGGTGACCTGCACGCCGCCGGTGCCCCAGCCATAAGGCATCGGCATTTCACGGCTGGCGAAGGGCACCTGGTAGCCGGGAATGGCGATGCCCTTGAGGATGGCGCGGCGGATCATCCGCTTGGTCTGCTCGTCGAGATAGGCGAAGTTGTAGGTTGCGATTTCTGGTGCTGCGGTGGTCATTCTGCCGCCTCGCGCTGGTCGGTGTCGGTTGGTTGGTTTCGCTTTTCATGCTCGGTGCGCATGCGGCGGACGAGGTCGAGTTCGGCCTGGAAGTCGACATAGTGCGGCAGCTTCAGGTGCTCGACGAACCCGGTGGCCTGGACGTTGTCGGAGTGCGAGATGACGAACTCCTCGTCCTGCGCCGGGGCTGTGATGTCCTCGCCCAGTTCGCCGGCACGCAGCGCGCGGTCGCACAATGACATCGCCATCGCCTTGCGCTCGGACTGGCCGAAGACAAGGCCGTAGCCGCGGGTGAACTGCGGCGGCGCCTTGGCCGAGCCCTTGAACTGGTTGACCATCTGGCACTCGGTGACGCGGATGCGGCCAAGCGTGACGGGGAAGGGTAGTTCCGGCACGTCGAGTTCGAGTTCCACCTCGCCGATTCGGACTTCGCCGACAAAGGGATGGCTGCGGCCGTAGCCGCGCTGCGTGGAGTAGCCGAGCGCGAGCAGAAAACCCTCGTCGCCGCGCGACAGCGCCTGCAGGCGGCTGTCGCGGGCCAGCGGGAACTCCAGCGGTTCGCGGGTGATGTCGCCGGTGAGATGATCCTCCGGCAGTTCACCGTCGGCTTCGATCAGGCCTTCCTGGGCGAGGATTTCGGACACGCGCATCATACGCTGGCCGTCTGTCTCGCGTTGTTCGGCCTCCGCGACCACTGGATCACCGGCAAGCTCAGGGTCGAGCAGGCGGTGGGTGTAGTCGAAGGTCGGGCCGAGCAGTTGCCCGCCGGGCAAATCCTTGTAGGTTGCCGAAACCCGGCGCTCGACCTGCATGGCGGCGGTATCGATCGGCCTGGTGTAGCCGAGGCGCGGCAAGGTCGTGCGATAGGCGCGGACGAGGAAGATCGCCTCGATCAGGTCGCCGCGCGATTGCATCACCGCAAGGGCGGCGAGTTCGCGGTCATAGAGCGAGCCTTCGGCCATGACGCGGTCGATGCCGAGCGCCAGCTGCTCGACGATCTGGTCGATGCGCAGCGCGGGCACCGAGCGGTCGCCACGGCGACGGTCGGCGAGCAGGCGGTGGGCGTTGGCGATGGCGGCTTCGCCACCTTTGACTGCCACGTACATGTCAGGCCTCCGTCGTCTTGATGCGGGTGGTGCGGGGCAGGCAGGCAACCGCATCGGGTGCCGCCAGGATCACGTCGACGCCGCGCGGGAAACGGGCACCGTTCTGCTTCCACTGCTCGACGAAGTGGCGCGGCAGCGGCGTCGGTGCGATGGAGGCGAAGGTCTCGATACCTGGACCTTCGAGGCGAAGCGGCGCGCCCAAAGTCAGGCTTTCGACCTGCAGAACGAGCGTCGTTGAACGATCAGGATATTCCTGCGTGCCTTGCGTGAAGTTTTCGAGCGCGATCAGGTTGGCCGGGTTGGCAACGAGTGCGAAATGCGCGTCGGCCGGAGTTCCGGCATGCGGTGCGCCAGTGTGGAAACCGAGCCAGGATCTTACCGCAGCCGAGACCTGCAGTCCGGTGTCGAGCCACAGCGGGGTGTCGTGGTCGCACAAGGTCAGCGCTACGGCACCAGCGGTTGGCGAAAGCGGTGCCGGTGGCTGCGCGAGGGCGTGCACAGGCTGAATGGTACCCGGTCGCGCCATGGCGTCCATCACCGCACGAAACACGAACTGCGCGTCGAATACGGGAGCGGAAAAACCGCCGTCTATCACATCCATCTGTTCCATCAGTCCTCTCCGCGCACCATGGTGAAGAAGTCGACCTTCGTCGCTGCCGTCTCGGCGCGGCGGGTCGTATCGGCTACGGCTTGTGCGGCGCGCAGTGGTGCGATGATCTTCTGTTCAATGTCGGCGCGCCGGTTCGGATTCTGCCAGAGAGCGTCGGTGATGGCCGAGAGCTTCGCTTTTTCCTTGTCGCGGCCGAGCGCATAGGCATGGCCGATCTCGCCGCTCGGCAAACGCACGGTCGCACGTGTCACCGTCGCCTCGCCGAAATTGAACGGCGCACCGCCACCGCCGATCCGGCCGCGCACCGACACCAGCCCGGTTTCGGGACCACGCAGCAATTCAGCGTCATTGGTCACGCCCGCGGCCGCACACAGGCGCTTCAACTCGTCGGTGGGGGCCATCGCTAGTGCCGCCATCGCGACCTTGCGCGCTGCCTCCGTTTCTCTTTCTTGCCGTCGGTCCATTTTCATCGCCGCTCCGTTCGCTTTATTTGTCTATTGTTCTATACAAACGAACAACATACAATGGGCTTGTAGAGGGGCTCCGTGACGGGTGCATGACAGGGGCTGGGGATTTGAACGAACCGGAATCAACGGTGACACGGAAGAGCGGCGTGGCGCTGTGGCGCCAGATCGCCGACCAGATCAGGCAGGCGATATCAGCCGGCACGCTGGGTGCCGATGGCCGGCTGCCAACTGAAATGGCGCTGTCCGAGCGCTTCGGTGTCAACCGCCACACTTTGCGCAGCGCCATTTCAGCGCTTGTCCAGGAAGGCGTCCTGCGCGCCGAGCAGGGACGGGGCACCTTCGTCGAGAGCCGGCAGAAGCTGTCTTATCCAATTTCGGCACGCACGCGCTTTTCCACCGGACTGCGCGAGCAGACGCGCGAACGCCGCAGTACGCTTCTGGCGCACGCGCTTGAGCCAGCAGGTATACGGGCCGCCGAATCGCTGCGCCTTGGCGCGGGAACGCCGGTGATCCGGCTGGAAACACTCAGTGAGGCCGATGGCAGGCCGATTTCGCGCGCGACAAGCTGGTTCGAGGCAAAGCGCTTCCCAGGTATCGAGAAGGTCTATGCCGAAAACGGCTCGATCACGCTCAGTTTCCAGCATTTTGGAATCGAGGACTATTTCCGTCGTTCTACGCTGGTCTCGGCGCGGCATGCCGATGCCGCCGATCTGGCCGATCTCAAGCTGTCGGCCGGCGCAATCGTGCTTGTCGCAGTTGCGGTCAATGTCGACGCCGAAGGCGTGCCGGTGCAGTATGCAGAAACCCGCTTTGTGGCGGATCGGGTGGAACTCAGCGTCTCGACCGAGGCTTAGCCGGCTTCATCCACAGCTATGGCCAACCAGACTGCCATCTGATGTTGGTGGGCGAACAGATTTTTTCTAACAATGCTTGACAATCGACCGGTTTACAGAAAAATTCCAGTTTAGTGGAATTTGCGGACGGAATGTCGGAATTCGTGGCTGGCTTAGTGGAGGACTTGGCGCCAGTTCATAGCTGTCTGTAAATCTCTACGAGTACACTTTTTTGCCGGCTTGTCGGTCGCACAGTCCATTTGACTGGGCGAGGGCGGGTTTTATTGCGCGGTCAACTCCGCGCGCATGCTTCGTATTATCCAATGGGGAACATAATGAAGAATATTCTGGTACCAAACCGCCGTACCGCGCTGAAGCTGCTTGGCGGTGGCGCTGCCGCTCTGGCGATGCCCTATGTCATTCGCCCGACCCCAAGCTGGGCGGCGAGCGGCGTGCTGAACATCACCACCTATGACAAATTCCTGCCGCAGGAATTCCTCGACAAGTTCCAGAAGGACACTGGAATTCAGGTCAACATCCGGCTGACCGACGATCAGGGCAAGCAGTACAACCTGCTCACCGCCGAGGGCGCCAATCCTTCGACCGACATCGTCACGGTTGCCGGCCACCGCTATACGCAGTTCATCAGCTCGAAGCTGCTGCAGCCGCTCGACACCGGCAAGATCTCCAACTGGAAGAACCTCAACACCGCCTATCAGGATGCTCCTTGGGYGCGCGTCGACGGCAATCTGTGGGGTCTGCCGATCCTCGCCGGCTATGAGRGCCTCGCCCGCAATGTCGACTATGTGAAGGACGCGCCGAGCTGGGAGATCATGTTCGATCCGCAGTACAAGGGCCAGACTTCCTACATCGTCAGCGACTTCATGACCATCGTCATGCAGTATCTCGGCCATGACGGCGACTTCGTCACCTATGCCGGCAAGCCTGAAGTCGCCCAGAAGGCGACCAACGAAGCGCGCGACTTCCTGATCAAGAACAAGGACATGGTCCGCAAGTACTATGAAGCGGGCTCGGAAGTGCAGCAGATGTTCATCAACGAAGACATCTACCTTGCCCATTCGTGGTCGGGTCCTGCTGCCAAGCTGATCTTCGACGGTCATCCGATCCAGCTTTCGGTGCCGAAGGAAGGCACGTTCGGCTTCTGCTACACGCTCAACGTCGTCAACAACGCACCGAACGCCGAGAACGCCTACAAGCTGCTCGACGCGATCCTGGCGAACCCGGAAGTCGGTGCCGCCATGACCCGTCAGTCGGGCTACAGCTCGACCATGAACGGCGTTGGCGACCTGCTCAACGAGCGCGAAAAGCTCGCCTCGACGCTGCCGCAGGAAGAAGTCGAGCGCATCATCTTCTTCAACTCGGTCAACCGCGACATGAAGAACGAGATGATCGACCGCGCGACCGCAGAGGTCAAAGCGGCCTGACGAGGCTAGGCCTCGCACGGCCTGCAGTCTGTCCCGGAGCGCTGCGACGATCTCCGGGGCAGGCAGCCAAGCTTGTCCAAGCCCACAACGCGCAATGACTGACCGCCGGCCTTGCCGCGCGGTACCAGTCGGGCTGCGCCAACCGAGATTGTTTGATGGTGAGTAGCAACACGACAGCCGGATATGGGGCGGTGCGCGACGCGTCCGTGCCCAAATATTCGACCGGCATAGCCAAGGTGGTCAATTCAGCACTTTACCGGCACACGCTGGGGGCTGCGGTGGAGTCGCGGATCGGCAGGGTCATCCTTCTGGCCGGTGTGCCGCTGATCTGGCTGGCCATGCTGCATGTCGGGCCGATCTACCAGATGCTGAAGATCAGCCTGATGTCCCACTACCCGGTCCAGCCCGGCGTGGAGTCGCGTTACACCTTCGACAACTACGCGATCTTCTTCAGTGAATCGCTCTACTTCACGCCGCTGATCAAGAGCTTCATCTTTGCAACGGCAGCGACGGCTATCACGCTGGTGGTGGTCTATCCGGTCGCCTACTACGTCGCCAAGATCGTCAAGCCGGAAGGCCGTTCCAAGGCGCTGCTGCTGCTCCTGGTTCCGTTCTGGGCCGGCGAGCTGATCCGCACCTTTTCGGTGATCATGCTCTTGGCCAATCGCGGCGCGCTCAATGTGCTGCTGCGCGAGGTCGGGTTGATCGATAAGCCGATCCCGATGCTCTACACCTCGTTTTCGCTTGGCTTCGGCCTTGTCTACCTGATCTGCCTGTACATGCTTTTGCCGCTCTATTCGGCGATCGAGAAGATTCCGTCGCAGTATCTGGACGCCGCTGCCGACCTTGGCGCCGGTCCGTTCACGCGGTTCCGCAAGATCATCTTGCCGCTGTCCAAGGACGGCATCGTGTCGGGCTGTTCGCTGGTGTTTTTGACCTGCATCGGCGTCTTTGCAACCCCCATGCTGCTGGGCGGGCCCAACACCGTGCTGTTCCCTGAAACGATCAGCGGCTTCTTCCACGGTGCCAGCGACAAATGGCCGGTCGGTGCCGCCTTCGCGCTGATCATGCTGATCACCGCCCTGATCACGGCGGGTATCTTCATGCGCCTCGTCGGCGGCAAGAAAAGGAGTGCATTTTGATGCGCAACATGTTTTCCGACGCCCCGCGCACCACGCTGACCGCGTTTTACTGGGCCTTCCTGCTTTATCTGCTGCTGCCGCTCACTCTGATGATGGCGATGAGCTTCAAGGACGCCAATTTCGTCGCTTTCCCGATCGGCGATTGGACCTTTGATTGGTACGCCAAGGTGATGCAGGACAAGCAGTTCCTGGAAGCTTGCCTGTATTCGATCATGATCGCTGCCTGTTCGACACTGGCCGCAACCACGCTTGGCACATGGATTGCCATGCTGATCGTTGCCGAAGGCATCAAGGGCCAGGTCATCATCTTTGCGCTCGCCTGCCTGCCGGCCGTCGTGCCCGGCATGATCTCGGCGATTTCGCTGCGCATCTTCATCTCGACCATCGACATGCCGACGGGAACCGCAGCCATCATCCTGGGCCACACCGGGCACGCGGTGCCTTTCGTGGTGGTGATGGCACTGACCCGCCTGCGCTCGATGCCGGGCAACCTGGTCGATGCTGCGCGTGATCTTGGTGCCGACAGCGTCGTTGCCTTCTTCCGCGTCACGCTGCCCTATCTCGGACCGGCCCTCGTGGGCGGCATGATCTTCTGCGTGCTTTTGTCGATCGACGACTTCGTCCGCACCTTCTTCCTGGGTGGCTATCGCCCGACCCTTCCCATGCTGATCTTCGCCAAGGTGCAGGGCGGCATGTCTCCCGAAATCAACGCAATGGCGACACTCGTCCTGGTGGTTACCGCCGCCGTCGGACTGTACGCCGAGTACCTTACCCGCCGCGCGAGGACCCGCTGATGGAACCCGTCGTCCAGTTCGACAATGTCACCAAGAGCTACGGCAAGCATGTTGCCGTCGAGAACCTGAACCTGAGCATCGAGGGCGGCAAGTTCGTCACCCTGCTCGGCCCGTCTGGCTGCGGCAAGTCGACTTCGCTGCGCATGCTCGGCGGTTTCGAGACGCCGAATTCCGGCCGCATCCTGCTTGGCGGCAAGGACGTCACGCGTGTTCCGCCCAACAAGCGCAACGTCAACATCGTGTTCCAGGATTATGCGCTCTTCCCGCATATGAGCGTCGCCAAGAACATCGCCTTCGGCCTGGAGCTGAAGGGATTGGACAACCAGCACATCCACCGCCGGGTCAGCGAGCTGCTCGAACTGGTCCAGCTGCAAGACTACGCCAAGCGCTTGCCGGCGGAACTGTCCGGCGGCCAGCGCCAGCGCGTGGCGCTGATGCGTGCGTTGGCACCCGATCCGGACGTGTTGCTGCTCGATGAGCCGCTGTCAGCACTTGACGCCAAGCTGCGCCAGCAGATGCAAATCGAGCTCAAGTCGGTCCAGGAAAAGACCGGCAAGACCTTCATGTTCGTGACCCACGACCAGGAAGAGGCGCTGACCATGTCCGACACGATCGTGGTCATGAACATGGGCCGCATCGAGCAGATGGGCGATCCGAACACACTCTACGGGCGTCCTGGCTCGGTGTTCGTCGCCAACTTCATCGGCGAGACCAACCTTTTGCGTAGCACGGTCGTTGGCACCGAGGGCGACAACGCGGCGTTGAGCTGGAACGGCATCACCATCAAGGCGGCACAGGGCGGGCTCGCGCCCAAGGCCGGCGACCACCTCTATGTCGTGCTGCGTCCCGAGGCGATCCACTGCTCGGCCGATGAGCCGACAAGCGGCAACCGCATCAAGGGCAAGATCCGTCAGCGCGTGTTCAAGGGCAACCACACGTCGCTTTCGGTCGAGGTCGGCGACGGCACGATGCTCAATGCGCTGGTCCATCCCTCCGGTGTTACCCAGCTCAACGGCGAAGACATCTGGGTCGGCTGGAAGCCCGAGACCACGACGGTCATTCCCGACCGCCACGCACACAATTGAGGAAGGACGCCCGGGCCGTTTGGCGTGGGCAACAGGCAGATCACCATGGCGTTTGACGTATCCGCACCGCTCCAGTCCGCCGCCGGCGGACTGGAAGAACTCGAACAGCGCGTTCGCGACGACCTGGCCTGCCTGTGCTATCCGCCGGCAAACTGGGTTGTTCCGACGGCAGCTGAAGATCATGTTCACGACGTTATCGTCATCGGCGGTGGCATGTGCGGCCTGGTCGCAAGCTTCGCGCTGATCGGCGCCGGCATCCAGAACATCCGCATCTTCGATCGCAGCCCGGTGGGCTTCGAGGGACCCTGGCTGACCTATGCGCGCATGGAAACGCTGCGTTCGCCCAAGCAGTTGACCGGCCCGGCCTATGGCATGGCGTCGCTGACCTTCCGCGCCTGGTATGTCGCTCAGTTCGGCAACCAGACCTGGGCGGAACTCGAGAAGATCCCGCGGCCGATGTGGATGGAATATCTGCGCTGGTACCGCAAGGTGCTTGAATTGCCGGTGGAAAACGGCGTCGAGGTCAAGACCATCCTGCCCGAAGGCGAGCTGATGCGGCTGACGCTCGCTGGCGAAGGCGCGCGCGAAAAATCGGTACTGGCCCGCAAGGTGGTGATGGCGACCGGCCGCGACGGCATGGGACATCCCAGCATTCCCGGCTTCGTCGACAGTTTGCCCCAGAAATACTGGGCGCATTCTTCGCATGAAATTGACTTTGCCGCCCTGCGCGGCAAGCGAGTGGTGGTGGTCGGCGTGGGGGCATCCGCCGTCGACAATGCCGCCGAGGCGCTGGAAGCAGGGGCCGCTGAAGTGCGCCACCTTATCCGCCGCAAGGAGATGCCCTGCATCAACAAGCTGATGGGCATTGGCTCGTTCGGCTTCACCGCTGCATTCCCGCAGTTGGGCGATGCCAGGCGCTGGCAGATCATGAACTACTCGCTGCGCACGCAGACGCCAGCGCCGCGTGGTTCGACGATGCGTGTGAGCCGGCACCCGAATGCCTATTTCCATTTTGATGCGGCGGTCGAAAAGACCGAGCTCGATGGCGACGAGATCGTCATTTCGACCTCGCAGGGCAAGGCCGTTCGCGCCGACTTCCTGATCCTTGGCACCGGCTTTGGTGTCGATCCGCTGGCGCGCAAGGAACTCGACGGCTACGCCGACAAGATCTTGTTGTGGCAGGACCGCTTCACACCACCAGAGGGCCAGGAAAACAGCGAGCTCGGCAATTATCCCTATCTTGCCCGCGACTTCACCTTCCTGGAGCGCGAGCCTGGGCAGGCGCCATGGCTCGCCAATATCCACAGCTTCAATTCCGGTGCCGCAGCAAGCCTAGGCAAGATGAGCGGCGACATTCCAGGCATCAGCGAAGGTGCGGCGTGGCTGGCGCGCGAGATCGCCGCCAAACTCTACACCGAGAATTTCGGCCAGTACTGGCAGCGCCTGCTCGACTACGACACGCCCGAGCTGCGCGGCGACGAGTGGACGGCATCGCCCCTGCCGGACGATGGGCGGGCGGCTGCCCGCAAGCAGGCATAGGAGAACGGCATGGCACAAAACGAGGACGTGATTGCCGCGATCGTCGGCATCGAACCCGGCAGCGCGCTGGCCGAGGTGGTGGCGGGACGCGCCGACGTCATGGCGCTGACGCAGCAGACGCATGACGGCGCTTTGACGCCGGTTGAGCCAGGCGGCCTCACGCATGCCGAGCGCGCGGCACTTGCCTGCCGCATCGCCAAGATCAACGACGACAAGGACTTCGAGGAACATTTCGAAGTCCTGCTCGAAAAGGCCAGCGCGTCTGGCGACACGGCACGCATTGCCGACATCTGGTTCGACGGCGGTAATGATGCGCGCCTCAAGGCGCTGATCCGGCATGTCGATCTGGTGGCGCATGCGCCCAAGGATGCGACGCGCCGCGACATCGAATTGTTGCAGGAAGCGGGTCTCGCCGATGCCGACATCGTGCGTCTGTCGGAGCTTGTCGCATTCGTCAGCTATCAGATCAGGGTCGCCGCTGGGCTGCGGCTGATGCGGGGATTGGCATGAGCAAGGTTGTCCACGAATTCACCACCACCATTCCCGAGTGGAAGCCCTACGTCAGGCCGCTCGACCTTGCCGAAGCGAGCCCCGCTCAGCTCGAAGCGCTGAAGATCACGCCATCCAACACTAAGGTGTCGGACTATGTTCTGGTGCTGGCGCATGACGTCGAGACGCTGACGCATCGCTCGCCGCTGTTCAACGGCGTGATGTACAACAAGGGCGGCCTGTCGCGTGCCGAGCGCGAGATTGGCGCTGTCGGCGCCTCGATCGTCAATCGCTGCATCTACTGTGCCGCCGTCCACGCCAGCCGCTACAACCAGCTCGCCAAGGACGAGACCGTCATTGCAGCGATCTTCGCCGACGGTGTCGATGCTGAGATCGAGCCCCGGCTCAAGGCGATCTTCGACTTTTCGGTAAAGCTGTCGAAATGCCCCTCCGATGCTGATGCCTCGGACATGCAGGCGCTGGTCGATGCCGGCCTCGGCAAGGACGAGATCCTCGACCTCATCTTGTCGTCGTCGCTGTTCGGTTGGGCCAACCGGCTGATGCACACACTTGGAGAGCCGCTCGCCGAGTAAACTGCCCGAGGCGTCGGAAGGAGCATCGGAATGAACATGCATTCGGTCAATCCGCCGGAAATCGGGCCGCGCCTGCAGGCGTACCGGAAACAGCAGAAGCTCACGCTTGCCGATCTGGCGACGAAATCGGGCGTGTCGCGCTCGATGCTGTCCGAGATCGAGCGCGGCAACGCCAACCCGACCTATGGCACGCTGTGGCATCTGACCCGGGCGCTCAACATCGACCTCAACAACCTGATCAGTGGCGCTTCCGAAGAGCGTGGCGATCGCATCGACCTGCAGCCGGAGAACCTGACGCCGACCATCCGAAGTGCCGATGGCAGCTGCACGCTGCAGATATTATCGCCAGCCGGCATGGTGCCGCTGATCGAATGGTATCTGCTGAGCTTCGAGCCTGAGGGCAAGCTGATCAGCGACCCCCATGGTGCGGGCACCATCGAGCATCTGCACTGCACCGAAGGCGAGATCGTCGTGCGCAGCGCGGGCAATGAAATGATCGTGCGTGCCGGCGAGACGGCGCGCTACGCCGGCGATGTACCGCATTCGCTGACCAGCGCCAGCTCCGTCGGAGCGCGGGCTTTCCTGGTGGTGGCATCGGGCGAGGTCGGCAGCAGCACAACGCGGGCGTTGATACGCCCGAAATGAAACGACCCCGGCGGCACCGGCCTTTGGCGGGCCACCGGAACTGAAATGATATTGATCCAAAAAGGAATATTGGAATGCAGGTAGGTATTGTCGGTGCGGGTTCGATCGCCTTTGGAACGGCGGTGTTTCTCGAACAGCAGGGGCATCACGCGACGCTGTGGTCGCCGTCAGGCGAGCGCACCAAGGCGCTGGCCAAGGGCGAGGCGCTGGTCGCCCAGGGTGCTGTCGAAGGTACCTTCCATCCCTCGGCCGCGGCCAGTGCCGAAGCGCTTGTCGCCGGTTCCGAGGCGATCGTGATCGCGCTGCCGGCCTATGGCCACAAGACCGTGCTCGACGCCATCGCGCCCTACATCAGGGCTGACCAGACGATCATCATCTCCTCGCATGCCTCTTTTGGCGCGCTCTACCTGTCGCGCCTGCTTGCGGCCCGCGGCGTTGTCGCGCCGATCGTCGGCTGGGGCACGACAGTGGTGTCGGGTCGCCAGCTCAGCCCAACGCTGGTCAATGTCAACACCGTGCGCAAGAAGGTCGATCTCGCCACCGTGCCGGCCTCGCGCAGCGCCGATGGCTTCGCTGTCTGCCAGACGCTGTTTGGCGATCGTTTCGTCGACCGGGGCAGCCTGATGGCGATCGCGCTCTCCAACCTCAACCCGCAGAACCATATGGGCATCGCGCTCGGCAACATGACGCGCATGGAGCGTGGCGAGACCTGGAGCCAGGGCCAGAACGTGACGCCGAATGTCGGCC
Source organism: Aminobacter sp. P4_D5 (assembly GCF_056401815.1). NCBI lineage: Bacteria > Pseudomonadati > Pseudomonadota > Alphaproteobacteria > Hyphomicrobiales > Phyllobacteriaceae > Aminobacter > Aminobacter sp. P4_D5. The sequence continues at coordinate 20,789 of NZ_JBFUIP010000055.1, forward strand.
GTCTGCTCGAGGACCTCGATCAGGAACGCATCGCCATCGCCACCAAGCTCGGCCTTGAGGTGCGCAACATCTTCCAGCACTTCCACCTGTCGTTCCATGTGCCGATGAGCTCGATCTCGCAGATGAACCAGGAGATGCACGAAGCCGGCAATGGCGGCACGGGTCCGGCGACTGCCGACAGCCGCTATGTCACCGAAGACGTGCCCTTCGGCCTGGTCGCGACCGCCAAGATCGGCCGCCTCGCCGGCTACCCCGCCGAGCTGCACGAATCCGGCGTGCGCATCTTCTCGGCCATGTATGGCCGCGATTTCAATGCCGAAAACGACCTGCTTGCAGCACTCGACCTCGACTCGATGTCGCTGGAACAGCTCAACGGCCTGTGCCGTGACGGATTTGCGGCAGCTTAACCAAGCGCCCTGGCGCGGCGCTCCTGGCGGGCCGCCGCGCCAATTCTTCCGATGACTTAAACGTATTCCCCAAAGCCTTGCGATTGCCTTCTCGACCGGGGGAGGCTGTCTTCGTGCAGGCCATTTCGGGGATCCCATACGCGGCAGATGCCGTGTCGGACCAAGGTCCGGCGCCTCCCTCACAAGGTCCTGCTTTCTGCAGCATAGGTCGCGGGCCGGTTTCACCGCTGGTTTGCTTGCTGCAGTTTCCAGGCGTCGTCGGATTGCCGATTCAGACTGAGCCGTAGGCAGCGGATCAGTTGGAAAGGCAGGAGTCAGGCGGCTTGGCAACAGCAGCCATGTTTCGGCTGACTCAGGGCATGTGTACCCATTCTTCATAGTTCATCGGGCGGGGTTTGTGCGCGTTGTCCTGACGTTGCGTGCGAGCCTTTTGCCATGAGAGGCTCAAGGCATCGGCGGGACCGCGCGTTTTCCTGATTTCTCATTTTGCGAGGGAAACGCGATGAGCCTTCTACTTCAAGCATTTTGTGCCGACGTTGTTTTGGCTACCCGCACAATCTTGCGGTTCGTTCATTTCATAGGCTTGGCACTTGGCCTGGGTGGCGCCACGGTGCTCGACCTGATGCTGATGCGGTTTTTTGTCAGCGAAAAGATCACGCCCGAAAAATGGATCGTGTTCAAGTTCGTTTCCAGATTGGTCAATGTCGGACTGCTTGTCCTTTGGTGACGGGACTTGGATTTCTCGTGCTCTACGCAATTTGCGAGCCCGTGAAGCTGACCAATGAAAAGATCTGGGCCAAGCTCGCCATTGTGTGGGTGCTAAGTGTCAATGGCGTCTTCATCCACGCTGTGGTGCTGCCGCGCATAGAAGAACAGATCGGCAAGCCGCTGTTTTTGTCGATGAGCAACCAGCAGCGGCATGCCTTTTTGGCATCGGGCGCCATTTCGGTCGCCTCCTGGTACGTGCCGGTGGCGCTGGGGGCGCTGGTGCAGTTCAACTTCACCGTTCCCGCTTCGGCGATCCTTGTGGCCTACCTGATCATTGTTTGCGTCGCGATCGTCGCGGTCCAGCTTTCGATTCATGCGCTTCCGGCGATCAGCAGTTGGTGGCAAAACCGCAAAGGCTTGCTCCAAAGTCGTTTCCGCACGGCATGAGATCACCGCGATGGCGCAGCACGCTTGGCTGCACCATTTCGGCTCAGGCGAGGGCATGTCTTTGTACCACAAAAGGGGTAATTCCAGCCCACTGCCTCCACCGTTGGGCGTAGGTCAGCACGTGAAGCTACCCAATTCGGATAGGGATTTCAGTCCGGTTTCGCCAAAGGTTCTCGCCAGAAATGGCCTGGATCGTGCCGGTGCCGTCGTCGAAGCGCTGGTGGTTAACTAATTGCTAATACATCTGTTTACGCGAGGACCCGACACGCCTACACTACCTAAGCGGCGTAAGGGGTAGGGGTTTGAGTACATGACGATCTCCATCGCGTTGGTCGATGACCATCCGCTGTTGCTTTCTGGCGTTGCTCGAATGTTCGAAATGGAAGGCGACTTTGATGTCGTGGCATGCGGCGGTACGGCGGCTGATGCCATCGAAATTGTAGTTCGGCATCTGCCGAATGTTCTGATCCTTGATCTAAGTTTGCCCGGCGATGCSTTCGATGCCATCGCGGCTATCGCTTCCAGGTCGGAAAGCACGAAAGTGGTGGCCTTCACCGCATCGACGGGCATCGAGGCCGCTGTCCGGGCGCTCGAAGCGGGCGCAAGTGGTTACATCCTCAAGGGCAGCAGTTCCGACGAGGTGCTGAGGGGCGTTCGCGCCGTCTATGGCGGCGAGGTCTACATCACGCAGGGTTTTGCCAGCAAAGTCATCTCAGCGTTGAGAAATGCGTCGCTGCGGAAAATCGCGGCGCAGGCGATCAAGCTCAGCATTCGCGAGGAGCAGATCATCCGTCTCCTGCTGCGCGGCCGAACCAACAAGGAAATCGCAGTCTCCCTTGGGATCAGCGAAAAGACGGTCAAGCATTACATGACCGTGCTGATGCAGAAGCTGCAGGCGCGAAACCGCCTTGAGGTGGTTATCGCCGCGCAGAAAATGGAGGCGGAGAGCCGGCGTGACCGGGAGCCGGCGTTTCACTAACGGATCGGGCTCTTTGCGTGCGTCCAGACGGGCGCACTGTGCTCAAGCCGTCGTCGATGCCTTTAGGTCTACCGCGCTGGCTGGAAGGGCGGCCAGCGGGATTTCCACGAACAGTTCAGCGCCACGTGGCTGGCTGGGGCGTAGCTGAACCCGGCCACCGAACACTTCGACGCGGTTGCGGATGCCCTGAAGTCCGAGCGGGTTGACGCGTCCTTGCGGATCGGTTCGCACCGCGAGCCCAGGTCCGGAATCCGAGACGATCACGGTTATGGACGTGTCGCTGGAGCGGGCCAAAACGTGCTGCTGTTGCGCTTCGCCATGGCGGAATGCATTGTTGAGCCCCTCCTGAATGACGCGGAAGAGACAGATCTTCAAGGAAGGATCTCTCTGCTCCGGAAGCGCGTCAAATGTTGTCTCGACCATCGTTCCGGTAGCTTGTTCATGGCGCGCGATGGCAAGGTTCAGCGTCTCTTCGAGACTGAGGCTCCCTATCTCGGGAAGTACCAGCCCGCCCGACAAGTCGCGAAGTTCAGACAAGACCTGCTTGGCCAATTCCTCAGCGTCGGTGTCGACAGGGCTTGTGTCTGGCGACGGCGGAGCCTTGGCCGATGTGCCGCGCATTTTGTACGGCGACTGGCCCAGGCGCAATATCAGCAGGCTGAGCAACTGCACGGGGCCGTCGTGAAGGTCCGCGCCGATGCGATTGAGCAGGCGTTCGTTGGCCTGGCTGGCAGCTATTCGCAACTTGTCGGCCATGGCACCGAGCGCACTGTTTTGTTCGGCAAGTTCCTGTGCATTGGCCAACTGGTTGGCGAGCGTGTGCTGCTGGCTCGTGATCAGCCTGTTTGCCCGTCTGACGATCAGGAACAGCAGCGCCATCATGGCCGCTGTGGTGAGCCCGACGACTGCCCATGCCTGGCGTTGCGCGCTTGCTAGGCTTTCCATGAAAGGGCCGGCTTCTTCGTAGAACTCGCCCACCGCGACAACCCCGGCGGCTTCGGTGCGGTAGATGGGGGCGTAGATTTCAAGCAGCGGGTAAGACCTGTTCACTCCGTCCTCGTCGTCGGGGCGCCTTTCAAGCTGCGCGACGATGGTCCCGGCAAAGGCCCTTTCGACGTCGGGCGTCAGCATCAACTTGCCGATTTGCGACTTTTCGGTGCTGTAGACCACTGTGCCGTCTTGGCGCCAGATCCTGGCCCCTTCGACCCGCTCCGACAGATCCGTGCTTACAAGCATCCGATCCAGCTCTTGAATGTGCTTTTCGGACATTTCCAGATTTTCGTTGAGATGACGGATATGGGGGGCGAGGAACCCCTGCATGTACAGGCTGGCGGATTCCGCCCGGCTACGAACTTGCCCGGCCTCGATCTGGGAGCTCAGCCATTGGCCGAGAATGGCCATCGAACCGCAAACGATCAGCGTTGCAACAGTCAGAAATTGCGCTGTCAGGCTAAGCCTGTGCCAGTAGCTGAAAGGGGCCTTGATACGAGGCCAAAGACCTCTGCGCTCCTGGCCATTGGTCACGACAGCGGCCGGATCATTGGTCGCGTGTTCCCCTCCACTGAAAGTCAGTGGGCGGGGCGAGACCAAGGTGTCCCCATTTGATGAGACCTTGTTGTCTACCAAGGCGTCCTTCCCGGCGAGAGTCGTGCGAATTCTTGCGATTCTGACCGAAGCTGGTTTGTGAATTCCAAGCCCGGTCGACTGAACGAATACGAAAATGGTGGTTGCGCCGCGTTCGTATGGCGCGAAGGGATAGTCGTATGCCTGGTTTCAAGTTCAGCGCACGGCCTTCATGGCGCCTTTCACCACGGCAGCCTTTCCGAACCGCAATGAAATAGTTACTGCGACAGCCCCTTTGCTCTGGTGGCGCGAGGACCCGTCGCATGTCCTCCAACAACTGAACGTCTCGGAGTAACGATCATGCGGACCAGCTTCAATGTCAACAAAGCCGACCTGGAATCCATGCTCAAGCAGAGCAAGATCGCCGAGGCGATGTCGATCGGTAATACCGCGGCACCGAAGTCGCCGATGTCGCGGTGACGGAGAAGGAACCTGCCAAGCTCAAGGACAACCGGCTGTTGCTGGGCATGCCGGTCGAGGTTTTCATCTCAGCGGGCGCCTGCGCCAATTTCGTGCATGATCATCGCCGCCTCGGTCCGGTTGCGAACGCCCAGCTTGGCGAAGACCTTGGTCATGTGATGCTTGACTGTCTTTTCGTGCAGGCTCAGGCGCATGGCCACTTCCTTGTTGCTGAGCCCATTGCCGACGAGACGCAGGATCTGGTCTTCGCGGCGGGTCAATCGGTGCAGCAGATTGCTGCCGCTGTCCTTGGCTATCCGCGATTCCAGATCGGCGACAAGCCGCGCGGAAAGCACGGGCGCCACATAGATTTCGCCGCCGGCGATCCTGTGCAGTATCTCGGCCAGCGATCGCGATCCGACGCCTTTGAGAATGTAGCCGCGCACGCCAAGCTGTAGCGCTTCGACAAGATCGCTGATGGCTTCCGAAACCGTCAACAGAGCAACTTTGAGACCGGGTTGCTCGGCGAGGATGTCACGTGCGGCATTCATGCCGCCGCCGGGCATGCTGATGTCCATCAGGATGATCTCTGGCTCTTCCTGGGCGAGCTTGCGGGCGTCGTTTGAGCAAGCGCCTTCGCCGATGATTTCAAACCCGCCGATCTCGGTCAGGCTTCGCACGACGCCCTCGCGGAGGAGAGGGCGGTCGTCGACAACGGCGAGGCGGATCATGACAGCGCTTGCTCCCTGTTCGACCCAGCCCAAGCCCAGCTATGGAAACGCCCGTAGGCGTTCCACATCATTGCAACCAATATGCGCGTCTGGTTGCGTGGGGAAGCGACTTAGGTCCCATCGAGATGGGAACAATGGACTCGAATCTAGCTGAGTTCGTCGAGCAATCGGCGCTGGCGGTGCATTTCGAGGAACACGCGATAATCGCGGTCGAAGCGCGGCTGAGCCGTTGGATTGGGTCGCCGGGCGCGGCCCTCCTGGCGCATCGCCGCACAAGCTTCGGTGAGGCTTGGATAGAGGCCGCCCGCGGCTGCCGCAGCCATCGCCGTGCCCAAAAGCACGGCGTCGCCGCCAATTGGCTCGACGACCGTGCAGCCGGTCGCGTCGGCGTAGAGTTCCATCAGCAACGGATTGCGGGTGTGGCCGCCGGTGACATGCAGCGTGTCGATGCCGTAGCCGTTGGCGTTGAGCGCGTCGAGCACGTGGCGAAGGCCAAGTGCTATGGCAACGGCCGTGCGCCAGTAGAGCCGACACAGGCTGTCGAAGGAGACATCGAGCGTCAACCCGCTGATCACGCCAAGCGCATGCGGATCGGCCAGCGGCGAGCGATTGCCGTGGAAATCGGGCAGCACATGCAGACGCCCGGCCAGATCGAGCCCTTCGACGCTACGCAGCTGCATGATACGTTCAGTGATGCGCTGGTGCATCGCAACGTCGGGCTCGCCGCCGGCACCATGCCAGCGGATGATGTGGTCAAGCAGGGCACCTGTCGCCGACTGGCCACCTTCGCTTAGCCAAAGATCAGGCAGTGCCGCGCCAAAATACGGCCCCCACACCCCGGCAAAGGGGCGCGGTTCCGCCGACATGGCCATGACGCAGCTCGAGGTGCCCGCGATCAAGGCGAGATGGCGTTCGATGCCGGGACGGCCGCCGATGACGCCAACAGCACCCGCAAATGCGTCGATCATGCCGGCGCCGACGCGGCAAGCAATCGTGAGCCCCAGCGCCGAGGCGGCAGCAGGCGTAAGCGGGCCGAGATCGGAGCCGACCGGGCTTGCCCGACCAGGCAATGCGGCATGTTCGAAGAGGTCGGCAAGGCCGACTGCCGTGAAGAAGTCGTGACGCCATGCTTCGCGCTCGTGGGCGAGATAGGTCCATTTGGCGGTCAGCGTGCATTGCGAGCGGGCGACCGAGCCGCATGCCTTGTGGGTGAGGAAATCGGCAAGGTCGAAGAGCTGACCGGTACGGACCCAGCTTTCCGGCAGATGACGCTTGACCCACATCAGCTTGGGCGTTGCCATCTCCGGCGACATGACGCCGCCAACATAATCAAGCACGTCGTTGCGGGTCGCCGTGCATTCGTCGGCCTCCGCCAAGGCGCGATGGTCGAGCCAGACGATGGTGTCCCAGCGGTCCTCACCGCAGCCCGACACGCCAACCTGCTCGCCAGCCTTGCCCCTGAACACGGTCGAGCATGTCGCGTCGAAGCTGATGCCGGCGACGTCGCCGGGCTCAACGTCAGCGGTCGCGCGCGCAAGACGCACCGCCACGCAAACTGCCTGCCAGATGTTTTCGGAATCGTGCTCGCATTGGCCTGATATCGAGCGGTTCATGGCGATGGGGTGTTCGGCGCGGCCGAGCAGCTTGCCTGTGGGATCGAAAATGCCGGCGCGCGCGCTGCCTGTGCCCACGTCGACGGCACATAGATAGGTCGCCATCAGGATGACAACGCCCTGCAAGGCCCGTGCCGACTGCTGCTGCCGGACGGAGTTGGTCGCAATTTCACCTGATGTAAAAGTGCGCAAATCAAAGCCATGACGCGCAGTCTATATGCGGGTCATTGGTAATTCCAGCGGTCAGCGGCAGCTTGGACTTGGCTCACAAACTGTCGCCGAGGTAACGCGTCAGCGTCTCTTTGGTCCCCAGCTTCCAAAGCGTATCGAGACTATGGCCGAAGGTCTTGCCGAAGATCGGCGACTTGCCGACTTCGCCGTAGATGTCTTCCATGGCGAGCCAGGTCTCGGGCGCGCCTCGGGCTGCCTTTGCGGTTGCATGCAAGCGATTCCAGTTGGGGTCGTTTGGTTCGATCACCGCGCCTGAATCGGTAGTCCCGAAGCAGTAGCGAGCCCAGAGCGCGGATTCGAGCGCGAGGCCCGTTATGCCAGCTCCCGCTTTCAGCCGGTCGGCTATCGTCGGAATAATGAACTTCGGCTGCCTGTTGGATCCGTCGAGGCAAAGCCGGCGTACGGTGTCGCCAATCTTCGGATTGGAAAAGCGGCGCTCGATGAGCTGGCAATACTCTTCCAGGACGACACCCGGTACCGGCGGCACGGTCGGGATGATTTCCTCGCGCGCGAGCTTGGCAAGGAATGCGCACACCAGCGGGTTGTCCATAGCCTCGTGGACGAAATGGATGTCCATCAGCCCGGCGGGATAAGCGATAGTGGCATGGCCGCCATTGAGGATTCTGATCTTCATCAGCTCGAACGGGGCGACGTCATGGACGAATTGCACGCCGACCTTTTCCAGCGCGGGGCGCCCATCGGTGAAATGGTCCTCCATCACCCATTGCTTGAACGGCTCGCAGAAAACCGGCCAATTATCGTCGACACCGAAATCGCTGCTCAAGATGGAGCGTTCGCGATCGGTGGTGGCAGGAGTGATGCGGTCGACCATGCTGTTGGGAAAGGCGACGTTTTCGCTGACCCAGTCAGCCAGCGTTTCATCGACAAGCCGGGCGAGACCAACCATCGCATCTGATGTGACATGGCCGTTGCCCGGGATGTTGTCGCAAGACATGACGGTGAAGGGCACTATGCCGTCTTCGCGGCGCCGCATGAGACCGGCAAGGATGATGCCGAACACGGTCTTCGGCGTTGCGATGTTTTCAGCGTCCGCGACAATGTCGGGATGGGCCGGGTTGAACACCCCGGATGCCGGATCGATGAAATAACCGCCTTCGGTAATGGTCAGCGAAACGATGCGGATCGCCGGGTCGGCCAGGCGCTCGATGATGGCTGTGGCGTCGCCGGGCATCAGGAAATCGATCATGACCGAAGTGACGCGGGCGCTCATATGGCCGCTGTCTTGCTCCACCACGGTGGTCAGCCAATCCTGCTCGGCAAGTTTGGCGCGCCCGACCTTTTCGCCGTCGAAGACGCCTGCGCCGACGATCGCCCAATCATGGCCGATGCCGGAATTGAACAGCTCGTCGAGATAGACGCCCTGGTGCGAGCGATGGAAATTGCCAACGCCGAAATGCACGATGCCGGCCGTGAGCGACGAGCGGTCGTAGGTTGGACGCGCGACGTTGGCGGGAAGCTGGCCGAGATTCGCTTGGGAGAGTTTCACGGTCATGGTTCGACGCTTTCTTTTTGGGGTTCAGCGCAGACGTCTCCAATCCCTTCGCCCCGTTTACGGGGAGAAGGTGGCCCGAAGGGCCGGATGAGGGGCCATGCCAAGATTGGCAAGGTCAGATTTGCCCCTCACCTGCCTGCCGGCATCCTCTCCCCGTGAACGGGGAGAGGAACGCTGTCTTCAGCTCATCCAGTTGCCGCCATCGACATTGTAGGTCTGGGCGACGATGTATTGGCTCTCCGACCCGGCGAGGAAAATCGCCATGCCGACGAGGTCTTGTGCCGTGCCCATGCGGCCAAAGGGGACGGCTTCGCCGACAAGGCGCTTCTTTTCGCCTCGGGGCCGGTTTTCGTATTTGGCAAACAGCTCGTCGACGTGGTCCCAATGCTCGCCCTCGACCACGCCCGGGGCGATGGCGTTGACGTTGATGCCATGCTTGATCAGGTCGAGCCCAGCCGACTGGGTCAGGCTGATGACGGCGGCCTTGGTGGCGCAATAGACACCGACGAGCGCTTCGCCGCGACGACCGGCCTGGCTCGCCATGTTGATGATTTTTCCGCCCCGGCCAGCGGCAATCATCGAGCGGGCAACCGCTTGCAAGGTGAAAAGCGTGCCGGCGACATTGACGGCAAACAGCTTGTCGTAGCTTGCCTTCGAAATCTCGACGATGGGAGCGAGGTCGAACAGGGCGGCATTGTTGACGAGGATATCGATCCCGCCAGCCTTGGCTTCGACTGCTTTCACCGCCGCTTCGATCGAGGCCAAGTCGGTCACATCCAGCTTGACCGCATAGGCCGACGTGCCGATCTCGGCGGCGGTCTTTTCGGCGGCCTCAAGATTGATGTCGCCGATGGCAACTGTCGCACCCTCGTGGACATAAGCTTCGGCGAAAGTACGGCCGATGCCGCGCGCGGCACCCGTGATCAGCGCCGACTTGCCCTTGAGCCTGGCGCTCACATCGCCCTCCCATCGGTGCCAAAGCGGTGGATCTTGGCCGGGCTGGGGGTGAGGTAGATCGTTTCGCCATGGCGCACGCCGATCTCGCCGTCGGCACGGACTGTCAGCGGGCCAACCTGGTCTGCTTGGACGTGAAGGAAGGTGTCGGAACCGAGATGTTCGGCGACACCGACCGTCGCTTTCCATTCGCCTGATGTGGTCGAGATGCCAAGATGCTCGGGCCTGACCCCGATGGTCGTCGCACCATGCTTGGCAGCCGCCGCACCGTTGATCAGGTTCATCTTCGGCGAGCCGATGAAGCCGGCGACAAACAGGTTTTTGGGCGTCTTGTAGAGGTCCATCGGCGAGCCGACCTGCTCGATGTTGCCGGCATTCAGCACCACGATCTTGTCGGCCATGGTCATCGCCTCGACCTGGTCGTGGGTGACATAGATCATCGTCGTCTTGAGCTGGTGGTGAAGTTCACTGATTTCCAGGCGCATCGTGCCGCGCAGGGCGGCGTCGAGGTTCGACAGCGGCTCGTCGAACAGAAAGGCCGAAGGCTGGCGCACGATGGCGCGGCCAATGGCGACGCGCTGGCGCTGGCCACCCGAGAGCTGGCCAGGGCGGCGTTCGAGATAGTTTGTCAGGTTCAGGACGCGAGCAGCATCCTTGACCTTCTTGTCGATGACGGCCGGATCGTCGCCCGCCATCTTCAGCGGAAAGGCGATGTTTTTGTAGACGCTCATATGCGGGTAGAGCGCATAGGACTGGAAGACCATCGCCAGGCGCCGCTTGGCGGGAGCCTCGCCGGTGACGTCGCGGCCATCGATGTCGATGCTGCCCGAGGTCGTGTCTTCCAGGCCGGCGATCAGCCTGAGCAAGGTCGACTTGCCACAGCCCGAAGGCCCGACGAAGACGACGAACTCGCCGTCTTCGATCTCCAGGTCGATATTGGGGATGATGATTGTCGCGCCGAAGGATTTCGACACTTTCTTGAGTTTGATGTTTCCCATGGTTTCCTCCCGCGGGTTCGACTACTTCACGGCGCCGAAAGTCAGGCCGCGGACGAGCTGGCGCTGGGAGAACCAGCCCATGATCAGGATTGGTGCGATGGCCAGTGTCGAGGCCGCSGAAAGCTTCGCCCAAAACAGGCCTTGCGGACTGGAGAACGACGCGATGAAGGCGGTCAGCGGTGCGGCGTTGGTGGTGGTCAGGCGGATGGTCCAGAACGACTCGTTCCAGGCCAGGATGATGTTGAGCAGCATGGTCGAGGCGATGCCGGGTACCGCCATCGGCGTCAGCACGTAGACGATCTCGCCCCACAGCGAGGCGCCATCCATGCGCGCGGCTTCAAGGATTTCGCCGGGGATTTCGCGGAAGTAGGTGTAGAGCATCCACACCACGATCGGCAGGTTGATTAGCATCAGCATGACGGTCAGGCCGATGTGGGTGTCGAGAAGATGGGTGTCGCGGAAGATCAGGTAGATCGGCACCAAAACGGCAACCGCCGGCATCATCTTGGTGGAGAGCATCCACATCAGGATGTCTTTGGTGCGCTTGGTCGGCGAAAATGCCATCGACCAGGCGGCAGGAATGGCAATCAGCAGAGCGAGGATCGTCGAGCCGACAGCGATGATCACCGAATTCAGGAAGAACTTGAAATAGTTGCTCTGCGCCTGGACCTCGGCATAGCTCTCCAGCGTGCCCGACGGGATCAGGCTGAAGCCTGCGATCGCCTCGGTCTCCGACTTGAAGCTGGTGATGATCGTATAAAGGATGGGAAAGAAGATCAGCAGGGCCACCACCCAGGCCGCCACGGTGAACCCGATCTTGCGATTGGTCGAGACTGCGCGTGCCATGGTTTGCTCCTCACTTGTCCAGGTTCTTGCCGACGGCGCGCATCAGGAAGAAGGCGACGATGTTGGCAAGGATGACCGCGATGATGCCGCCGGCCGATGCGCCGCCGACGTCGTAGCCAAGAAGTGCCGTGCGGTAGATCAGGAAGGGCAGGTTGGTCGAAGCGTAGCCCGGGCCGCCATTGGTGGTGACGAGGATCTCCGCATAGACGCCGAGCAGGAAGATGGTCTGGATCAGGATGACCACCGTGATCGCGCGCGAGATATGGGGGATCGTCAGATAGATGAAGCGGCTGACAAAGCCCGCGCCGTCCATTTCGGCGGCCTCTTTCTGCTCGCCATCGAGTGACTGAAGCGCGGTCAAAAGGATCAGCGTGGCAAATGGCAGCCACTGCCAGGCAACGATGATGATGATGGAAAACAGCGGGTATTGCGCGAACCAGTCGACTGGCTGGGCGCCGAAGAACCTGGCGATGTCGGCGAAGACCCCGTAGCCAGGGTGCATGATCATGTTTTTCCACACCAGTGCCGCCACCGGGGGCATGACGAAGAACGGTGAGATCACCAGGATGCGCACGATGCCCTGGCCGAACATCGGCTGGTCGAGCAGCAGCGCCAGCGCGATGCCGCCGATGACGGTGATCAGCAGCACGCCGACAACCAGAACCAGCGTGTTCCAGATTGACTGGAAGAAGGCCGGGTCGGTGTAGAAATACTTGTAATTGAACAGGCCGGCGAAGCTGACATTGCCCGGATTGAGCAGATTGTAGTTCAGGAACGAAAACCACAGCGTCATCGCCAATGGCACGATCATCCAGACAAAGAGAAGGATCACCGACGGCGCCATCATGAAGCGCGCGAGCGTACGGGTCTGTCGAGTAGCCATTGATATCACCGCGTAAGATCAAAAGATGCTTCGAGCGGAAAGGGGCCGTCCGGACTGGGAGACCGGACGGCCAGGCACCGGGAGGATGCCCTATTTGATGTAGCCGGCGCGGGTCATTTCACGGACCGAGGCGGTCTGAGCACCAGCCAGCGCGTCATCGACACTCGACTGTCCGGCGAGTGCCGCCGAGAAAAGCTGTCCAACCGTCGTGCCAAGGCCCTGGAACTCCGGAATGGCCACGAACTGCACGCCGACGTAAGGCACCGGCTTGACGGTGGGCTTGGTCGGGTCGGCCGAGTTGATCGAGTCCAGGGTCATTTTGGCGAAGGGGGCTGCCTTCTGGTACTCAGGGTTGGCGTAAAGCGAGCTGCGCGTTCCCGGAGGAACGTTGGCCCAGCCTTCCTTCGAGGCGACGAGGTCGAGGTAACCCTTGCTGGTTGCCCAGGAGACGAACTTTTCAGCCGCTTCTGCTTTCTGCGTGCCGGCCGGAATGCCGAGCGACCACGCCCACAGCCAGTTTCCACGCTTGCCGAGACCATTGTCGGGCGCCAGCGCATAGCCAACCTTGTCGGCAACGGTGGAGTCCTTGGGGTTCGACACGAAGGAAGCCGCAACCGTGGCGTCGATCCACATGCCGCACTTGCCCTGCTGGAACAGCGCCAGGTTTTCGTTGAAGCCATTGGAAGACGCGCCAGAGGGGCCGGCGTCCTTCATCAGGTCGACATAGAACTGTAGCGTCTTTTTCCATTCGGGCTGGTCGAACTGCGGCTGCCATTTTTCGTCGAACCAGCGCGCGCCAAAGGAGTTGGACATGGCGGTCAGGAAGGCCATGTTCTCGCCMCATCCGGCCTTGCCTCGCAGGCAGATGCCGTTGATGTCATTGGCGCGGTCGGTCATCTTGCGGGCAGCGTCGGCGATGAATTCCCAGGTCGGTGCGTCGGGCATCTTGAGCCCGGCTTTCTCCATCAGGTCCTTGCGGTACATGACAAACGAGCTCTCGCCATAGAACGGCGC
>NZ_JBFUIP010000056.1:0-33930 GCF_056401815.1 Aminobacter sp. P4_D5
GATCATGGACTGGACGACGACCAACGTGCATTCGCCATTCTTCATCTGCTGGGGCGCGATGGCCGCCGCATGGCATTTCCACCGCGTTCCGAAACACACGCTGGAGGAAAAGGCCTTCGGCGTCTTCCGTCACAACAACAACGCGCCAGCCTCCCCCTACCTGGCCGGTTTCTCGGACGATTTCGCCATTCCGGTGTCACGCTGGACGGAAGTTCGTGCCCAAGACATTCCCGAGGGCTCTGGTCTCGAGTTGCTCATGGAATCGGAAGAGACAGGCCCGAGCCTGCTGGCCGAAGAAACCGGCAACCGGCTCTACATGTTCAACCACATCGAATACGACTCGACGTCGCTCAAGGAAGAGTACGACCGCGACGTGGCTGCAGGCGTGACCATCGCGGTGCCGCACGAATATTACCCTGATGACGATCCGCAACGCCGGCCGCTGAACCGCTGGCGCTCGCATGCCCACCTGCTTTTCGGCAACTGGATCAACCGGGTCTACCAGACCACGGCGTACGATGTGGAGAACATCGGCAAAAATTCTTAGCCGCTCGCCCCATGGCCGCGCTCGACCCCTGAGCGCGGTCTTTCGAAGCGCAGGTGATTCTGGAACTTCTTCGGCGAGCAGGCGGTGTTTTTGCTGAAGCGATAGGCCGCCGCCCAGGCCGTTCCTTACCCGGACGGGGTGCCGTGCTCGCGGAAGGCGCAGGCCAGGATGCGCAGTGCTTCGCGCGAGCGGCGATCGGTCAGCGTCGAATGCAAAACGATTTCCGATGACGGCACCTGAGGCAGGCCGAACTTGCGGCTGATCTCGATTGTGCCGGGCGGCGAAAGCCGGCTGGAGAAGACGGCCGTGGCAAGGCCGGCTGAAACGGCGGCCGTCACCACCGACGACCCTCCGCCGAGAAATACCTCGACCCAGGGGATACCGGCATCGTCGAGCGTGCGCGTGGCGAGATCGCGGACGCCGCAGGCCCGCGACAGCGCAGCCAGGCGGATCGGCTCGCCCTGGCGATGATGGAAGTCGGGCGTCGCAAACCAGCCGAAATGCTCCGGCCCCAGCACTTCGCCGTCACGGCGGTCATCCTCGCGCCTGACGATGGCGGCATCCAGCTTGCCGCGATCGAAGGCGTCGAGCAGATTGCTCGAATTGTCGACCTGAACCTCGATCGTCAGCGCCGGATCGTGCTGGTTAAGCCGCGCCAGCAAGGTCGTCACCTCCGGCCCGGCAACATGTCCGGCGATGCCCAGCGCAAAACGGCGCGTTCCACATGACAGGCCGGCAACCGCATTGTCATGCGCGACCAGGAAAGCGCGCGCGGAATCGATGAAAAGCGCGCCCTCGGCGGACAGCCGCACACTGCGCGGCGTGCGTTCGATCAGCTTGCGGCCAACACGCTCCTCGAGCCGCTTGAGCTTGACGCTGACGGCCGCTTGCGTCGTGCCCATCGCATCGGCGGCTCGGGTGAAACTTTGCAGTTCCGCCACCATGACAAAGTTCCGCACCGCCTCAGCGTCGAGCCACAGCATCGCATCCATTCCAATTTGTTATCACTGAAATAGGGTTGCATAGCATTTTTATATGTTCAAGCGTCGCTTATCTGGGGCTCTCAAAGCAACATGACGGCAAGACGATCGCTCCTGCCGGCAGCCAGAGGTACCAGATGAACCAATCAAGCAGAAACGTCCTGGCGCTCGCCGCCATCTGCCTCGCCGCATTGATGTTCGGACTTGAGATCTCCAGTGTGCCGGTGATCCTGCCGACGCTCGAGCACGTACTGCATGCCGATTTCAAGGACATGCAGTGGATCATGAACGCCTACACCATCGCTTGCACGACGGTGCTGATGGCGACGGGAACGCTTGCCGACCGCTTCGGGCGCAAGCGCGTCTTTGCCGTCACCGCCGCCGCCTTTGGCATCACATCGCTGATCTGCGGACTTGCGCCGAACACACAGGTGCTGATCGTCGGCCGGTTTCTGCAAGGCATGGCCGGCGGGGCGCTGTTCATCTGCTCGATCGCCATCCTGTCGCATCAGTTTCAGGACGCGAAGGCGCGCGGCAAGGCCTTTGCCATATGGGGCGTGGTCACCGGCATCGGGCTGGGTTTCGGACCGATCATCGGTGGTTTGATCGTCGCCCTGTCCACCTGGGAATGGGTGTTCCTGGTCCACGCGCCGCTGGCCGTGCTGTGCCTGGCCCTGACCTATGCCGGCGTTGAAGAATCGAGCGACCCGCAGGCAAAGAAGCTCGATATCCTCGGCATCGTCACCCTGAGTGCTGCGGTCTTCGGACTGACTTACTACATCACCCAGGGCGCGGATGTTGGTTTCCTGAGCCCGACGGCCCTCGGCATCGCCGCCGCGACAATCATCGGCTTCGTCGCTTTCATTCTGGTCGAGCGCTTTCATGCTCACCCGATGTTCGACTTCTCGGTGTTCAGGATCCGCGATTTCTCAGGCGCGATCATCGGCTGCATCGGCATGAATTTCAGCTACTGGCCGCTGATGATCTACCTGCCGATCTATTTCACCGTAGGTCTCGGTTATGACAGCACGACAACCGGGCTGGCGCTGCTTGCCTATACGGTGCCCTTCCTGGTGATGCCGCCGATCGCCCAGTATCTGCTGCTGCGCACCAGCGCACGCACCATCATCCCGCTCGGCCTGTTTGCCATCGGGCTCGGCTTCATCGTGATGTGGTTCGGCAGTGGCCTTGAGCAGGCAAGCGGCCTGACGGTTCTGGCTGGCGCCTTGATCTCCGGCATCGGACTTGGCCTGACGACGACGCCAGCCACCAACATGACAACCGGGTCTGTGCCGGCAAGCCGGGCCGGCATGGCCTCGGGCATTGACGCCAGCGCCCGGCTGATCAGCCTCGCGGTCAATATCGCGGTTATGGGTTTTGTCCTTGTCGAAGGTATCCTCTCTACGTTGAGGGACGCGCTTCCCGAAGTGTCCGACGCCGCGCAGCTGCGATCGCTGGCGGAGCGCATCGCCGCCGGCGGCGCGGTTTCGCCCGGAGGAAGCGCACAATCCGCCCTCGACGTGCCTGCAGCCATCGCTCACGCAGCGCTGGTCAACGGCTTTGGCTGGGTGGCACTGTATGGCGGCATCGGCGTCTGGATCCTGGCTGCGATCAGCTTCGCGATCTTCGAGCCGAGCAAGACCTCCGGCGTTTCCCAAGACTGTCCCGAAACTTCGGCAACCTGAATGCTACGGCCTGGGCCGCATCAGGCATCGGCTGCGGCCCGGGCCTTCCCTTCAAGGCGGATCTTCTTGAGAGCCGGGCCGCGCTTGTCCTTGGCGAGATGAACGGTCCTGTCAAACAGGCTGCCACTCTGCCGAGCCGGACCGAAATAGACGACGCCGGTGTTGGCCAGTTCGCCTTCGAACATGGCCCTGACACGCTCATGTGCTGCAGCATCGATCGTATCGAAGGCCTCGTCGATGATCACCCAGTCGGGCCGATGCAGGCTGAGCCGGGCGAAAGCGACAAGCCGCAACTCATCGGTATTCAGCTCCTCGCTCCATGATGCGACGCGGTCGAGMGATCCCGTCAGGCGCTCCAGCCCGACGGCGCGGAGTGCCGCTGTGAATTCTGCCTCGGTAAATGTCCGGTCGGCGGAGGGATAGCACAACACGTCGCGCAGCGTGCCGGGCGGCACGTAGGACGAGCGCGGCAGGAAGGCGACCTGCTTGCCGCCCGGAAGCTCGATGCGGCCTTTCCCCCAGGGCCAAAGCCCCGCCAGGGCACGAAACAGCAAGGTCTTGCCGGCACCCGCCTCACCAACGACGAGCACGCGCTCGCCTGGCTTGACCCTGAGATGCGGCTCCGAAAGCTTGGTGCAGCCGCTCGGCGAAATGATTTCGAGATTATCGAAGGCGAGGCTGCCGTCACGACTTTCGCCGAAATCGATGCGGTCCTCCTTGTCGTGCAACACGTCGGCAGCCACCAGCACGCTGCGAATCACGCCGACGCGCATCAAGGTTGCCCGCCAGTCGGCGATGGCACCGACATTGTTGATGAACCAGCGCAGCGAGGCGTGTACCTGATTGAAGGCGCTGACCGCCATCATTAGCCCGCCGAAGCTGATATCGCCGGCAAAATAGACCGGTGCCGCCACCAGAATGGGAGCGACAACGGTGAACCAGCCATAGCCGTCGGTGACCCAGGCAAGGCTGATCTGGGTGGTGAAGATGCGCCGCAGCGCTGTCAGGACACTTGCGAGGTCCATCTCGAGCCGCCGCTTTTCATCGGCTTCGCCGCGGGCCAGCGATATCGCATCGATATTCTGGTTGATGCGGACCATGGAAAAACGCAGCTCCGCCTCACGTGAATAGCGATCGGAGTTCTGGGTGATCAGCGGCCGGCCGACGAGCCAGCTCAGAAAAGAGGCCGAGCCGGCATAGATGATGGCGGCCCAGACCATGTAGCCGGGAATGCTGAACGAGCTTCCGCCGACATGAAAGACGAAGCCTGACGACAGGCTCCACAAAACGCCGACGAAGGAGACGAGAAGGATCGAGGCCTGCAACAGGCCGATGCCAAGGTCGGTCGTGAGGTCGGCAAGGTGGCCGGCATCCTGCTGCATGCGCTGGTCCGGATTGACCCCGACCGCCCCGGCATTGGCTAGTCGGAAGGCACGCCCCGGACGCAACCACTCGGTGATCAGGTCGAGAGTCAGACCCTCGCGCAGCTTGAGCCTGATCATCTGGTTGAGCCACTGCTGGCCGACGTTCAGCACCAATAAACAAATTGCGATCACCGCAAAGACCATCAACTGGTCGAGGAAGGCCGCAAGATCGCGCCTTTCCAGCGCGTCGTAGAACGGCTTGTTCCAGCGGTTGAGAATGATCTGCCCAGCCGAGGTGGCGACAATGATGGCGAAGATCGAAAGGCTGAGCCAGGTGAGCGTCTTGCGCACAGGCGAAGAAGCCAGCGCCTGGCGTGCCATTTTGAGGTGACTTAAAAACCCGCCGTCGAAATCAGGCGCAAGGGGCTCGCGATTGGTTTGGGTAAAAGATTGGCCTGGCATGCGCTTGCTCCGACTGGCCCGCTTCGCTCGAATCGAGGCGTCCATTGTGCCATTCAACGATGGCTACGTATTGCCACGTTCGCGGAACAAGGTCGTGATCGAAGTCGCAGCCAAACGGCCAGGCGTAGTGTCAGGCTTTCGGCGCGAACACGCGTACCGATTTCGGCCGAATGCGGAAATGCGCCGGCGTCCAGGTCACCAGCTCGCCATCGGTGTTGACCGGACGCGGCCGCTTGGTACGGATGGTCACTTCGGTGGTCTTGAAGGCGCGGACGTCGTCCCACTGACCTTGCGTGCCCTTGCGCAGGCTGGGCAACAGCCGAAGCAGACGCCACCAGTGATCGACCTCCAGGCTGTAGAAATCGAGCCAGCCATCATCGGCGGTGGCTGTCTCCTCGACGGTCATGCCGCCGCCATAGTGGCGGCCATTGCCGACGGAGACCTGCATGGTGTGGATTTCTTCGGTCGTGCCATCGTGATCGACATAGGCCGTAAAGAGGCGCGAGCGCATCAAAAGCCGCGCTGCGACGATACCGTAGCCGAGTGTGCCCCAGCGCTTCTTGGCGTGCTCGGTAAGCTCGCCCGCCAGTTCAGCACTGAAGCCGATGCTGGCGACGTTGAAGAACAGATGGCCGTTGACTTCGCCGAGATCGACGGTGGTCTGGTGACCTTGTGCGATGATCTCGGCCGCTTTGACCGGATCCGGCGAGATGCCCATGGTTCGGGCGAAATCATTAGCGGTGCCCAGCGGCAAGACGCCAAGCGTCAGACCCGAATGGGCGAGGCCGGCAGCCGCGTTGTTGAGCGTGCCGTCACCGCCACCGACGATCGCTATGTCGAAATGATCGGCATGGCGCGAAATCAGCTCGGAGGCGTTCTCATCCTTGCTGGTTGCCATCTCTTCGATCTCAAGTCCGGCATCGACAAGCACCTGCCTGGCGACATCGATCGACCCGCCGCCACGGCGGGCGCGCGGATTGACGATCAGCATCGCGCGCTTGCCTTTCGAATGCTGGACAGCGCGTTTTTGGTGGATGACGTCGGTCAGGTGAAGAACCCCTGTTGTTGTCGAGGAAGCTGACAGCTCCCCTGCCGATGGCATTTAAGACGCGTTCTTGCAGATTTGAAGACCGCAGACGGAATAAGCCTCCGGACAACCGAAAGTGAACGACACCGACAGTGATGCAAACCGGGGGCTAGGAGCCTTTTTGAACTGCCCGCCAGCTGGCAACGATGGCCACAGCCGCCGCCTTTCCCGCAGCTTCATCAGTCAGCCAGGAGATGACGGAAATACGCATCACCTCGCGACCGCGCCATTTCGCACCGCCGGCAAAGACAGCGCCGTCGCGCTGGATCCGCGCGATCGTCGCCCTGGTCAGCTCGTCGCCACGATCAGCGGGCTCGTTGGCACCAAACCGTACGAGCACCTGATTGAGCATGACGTCGTTCAGGACCGCGATAGCATTTTCGCTGCGAAGCTGGTCGGCTATCAGCCGCGCCACACGGCAATGCCGCTCGACCATTGCGGCAATTCCCTCGCGGCCAAGATGGCGGATGATCGCCCAGGTGGCGAAGCCCCGCGCCCGCCGCGACAGTTCGGGAACGAAATGGCTGGGGTCGCGCTCGCCTTCCACGGCGGGAGGAAGATAGCTCGCAGCAATTGTCATGGCGCGGCGATGCGCCTCGCTGTCGCGCACGATCGCGTAGCCACAGTCATATGGCGTCTGAAGCCATTTGTGACCGTCCGTCGCCCAGGAATCGCAGGCATCGAGCCCTTCGGTAAAATGGCGCAACAAAATAGAAGCCCGCGCCCAACAGCCAAAGGCGCCATCGACATGAACCCATGCGCCGATCCGGCGAGCACTCGGTACAAGGTCTGCGAAAGCATCAAAACCACCGGTATTGATCTGGCCGGCCTGAAGGATGACGATAGCCGGCCCGCGCACCTCCGCAGTCCGTCGTGCGAAATCATCGGCCAAGATCTGCCCCTGGCTGTCGGTGGCGACGCGGATCACCCGATCATGGCCGAGACCGAGGAACTGCAGCGCCGAAAAGACCGTTGTATGGGCGTCGTCGCCAATCAGCACGGAAATCGGCGGCGCCCCGAAAAGCCCCTTGGCCTCAACGTCCCAGCCCACTCGCCGCAGCACCTCGCCGCGCGCTGCGGCCAGGCAGACAAAATTTGCGACAGTGGCTCCGGTAACGAAACCAACCGAGCTTTCGCGTGGCAAATCGAGCAGTTCGAGCAGCCAGCGCGCGGCAACCGTTTCCGCCGCCGCTGCAGAGGGCATGGCATGGTGGTTGCCAGCGTTCTGCCCCCACGCGCTCGTCAGCCAGTCGGCCGCGACGCTGACCTCATGCGAGCCGCCAATAACCCAGCCGAAGAAGCGCGAGCCAGTCGTGGCATTCAGCCCGGGCTCGGCGCGCGCTGCCAAGTCATCGATCACTGTGTCTGAGGTGTCTCCCACTTCCGGCAGCGGTCCATCGAAGGCCGTCAGCGCGTCTGGATAGCCATGCAGCGGACGCTGCGGCCTGGATGCCAGTTCTGTCCTGTATCGTATGGCGTGTTCGGCGGCCTGGCGCAGCAGGCGCCCAACGGAATCCCCCTGCATGACAACAACCTTTCAATAGAAAGAAAGCCTCTTGCGCAGAATACATTAGCCAACAACGATATTGGTGCAACCCTTGGCGCAATCGCGCCGAAAACCTGCTACCTGTCGAGTTCCGGGAAATACGGATCGGAATAGATCCGCCTGTCACGCTCCCCGGCCATGCAGTCGACCGGAGCCACGGCATCCGCCTTGACGACTGCCGGAATGTCGGTTCTGCCGCTGACTTCGAGAACAAGCTTGCGCCTGATCGCCGTGGCGAACTCCGATGCCGCGCGGATTGGCAGAACGAAAGAGCCGGGCCCGCCGGTGACGCATTCCGCATAGTAGCGATCCAATTGGCCGGCCGTCCGCGAAGGCCTGATCAGGATCGGCAGGCCGTTGATGACGATGCCTTGGGCTACGGCAGCATCGCGCGCACGTGTGACGGGGGTGCCGAAATTGTTTGGGCCATCGCCGGAAACATCGATGACGCGGCGCCAGCCGTCAGCCTCGTTGCGGTCGAACAGCCGAGCGCCATAAGTAACAGCCCCCGAAATCGAGGTGCCCCGAAAGCCGCTGAAAGGCCTGGCTTCAAGTCTTTGGGCAAAGGCCGCCGCGCTCTCCGCGCTGTCGATGATTTGCCATGGCACGACCGATTCCTCGCGCACCGTGCCTGCCCATTCGAAATAGGTAATGGCAACGCGATGATTTTGGCCGGAAAGCACCGCATCGACGAAATCCGGATGGCGTAGAGCTTCCACGTAGCCGGCACGCTGGAGGGTGAACTCCTCCAGATCCATCGAGCGCGACACATCAACCGCAAGTACCAGTTCGACATCGACGGCAAGGCCGGCTGTGGGCACAGCAGCAGGGTTGGGCAACTCGCAGCCCATGCACATGACTATCGCCAGTGCTCCAAGCATCGTCTGACAACCCTAAGCCGATGATCGAGTTTCGCTGCAATGGCGTCGAAATGGAAGTGGCGAGGCCTCACCCCTTCGTGAGGGTGCGATCAACCGCCGCCTTCATCGCCGCGCCTAAGTGCTGGAAACCCGCGAGTGGCACCGCTCGGCGTGAGTACCGGCATGAAGACGCGGCGCGAGGCGCGCTGCGCCACCGGTATGCCCTGGTAGACGCGCTTTTGCGCCTCGACCACGATGACGCCGGAGAAGATCGGCCACAGACGGCGGCCGGCGCGCTCGAACAGATGGTCAAAGCGCATCATCCATTTGCGTCGCGACGGGGGAAAATGCAGCGCGTCCGACCATGCCGAGACGGTGAAATTCGCTTCGCGCAGCAACTCGTTGAGCTGGCCGCTCGAAAATGGCCTGCCAGTGCCGAACGGCGTATGTTCGAAACGCGCCCACACGCCGCGCCGGTTGGGCACGACGATGACGATGCGCCCGGCGGGCGAAAGCACCCGCCAGATCTCCTTCAGCGTCTCGCGCGGGCTCTCGGCGTGTTCGAGCGAATGGACAAGCAGCACCCGGTCGATGGAAGAATCGACAAGCGGCAGCTCCTCGTCGAAGACAAGAGCGGTCGCCGAGGGCCCTTGCATCGGCCACACGACCGCACCTTGGGTCGCTGGCATGAAGGCAAAGACCCGCTCGGCGTCGGACCCGAAGCGGTCGAGCCAAGGCAGGGCATAGCCAAGGCCGACCAGCCGCTCATTGGGCAGGCCGGCCCATACCGACGAAAGGCCCATGGCGATCGAATGCTCGGCCAGGCGGCCCAGCGGTGTCGAGTAAAACGAGCGAAGGTCGACGATGTCGGAATTCATGGCTTGAAGGTAGACGCCCGCAACGACGACTTCAACGACTGAGGCCAACTGAGGTGACAGCGAAGAAAGCGCGCCGTATCGTCCTGTCACGAAATGGAGTTCTGCGATGCCAGTCGAGATCAAGCTTTTCATGTGCCGCACCGACAATTTCGGCGCGCTGCTGCACGACCGCGAAACCGGCGAGACGGCGATCATCGATGCTCCCGAGGAAGCGCCGATCCTGTCGGCCATCGAACATAGCGGCTGGACGCCGTCGATGATCCTGACGACGCACCACCATACCGACCATGTCGAGGCCAATCTGGCGCTCAAGCAGCGTTTCAAGCTGCGCATCGTCGGGCCTGAAGCCGAACGCGACAAGATCCCTGGCATCGACGACACCGTCGAGGAAGGCTCGGTGATCCCCTTCGGCAGCGAGACCATCGAGGTGATTTCGACGCCCGGCCACACCGCCGGCCACGTTTGCTACCACTTGCCCAAATCGAAGGTCGCGTTCACCGCCGACACGCTGTTTGCGCTTGGTTGCGGCCGGCTGTTCGAACGCCCGGCACCTGTGATGTTCGAATCGCTGAATAAGCTCGCCGCCCTGCCCGCTGAGACGGTGATCTATTGCGGGCACGAATACACGCTGTCCAATGCGCGCTTTGCGCTAACCATCGACCCTGACAACGCGGCCTTGCGCGCCCGCGCCGAAAAGATCGAAGCGCTCCGGGCGGACGGCAAGCCGACGCTGCCGACGACGATCGGCGAGGAGCTGGCTACCAACCCGTTCCTGCGCTGGCCCGACCCGGCGATCAGGAAGCATCTTGGCATGGAAAAGGCCACCGATACCGAAGTGTTCGCCGAAATCCGCAAGCGCAAGGATAATTTCTGACATGTACGCTGCTGAAATCATTGCCATGCTCGGAATGCGCCGCCACCCCGAAGGCGGCTGGTACACAGAGACCTTTCGCGACAACTCTTATGGCGGCCCGCACGGCGCCCGCGGCAACTCGACAGCGATCTACTTCCTGCTCGAACATAACGACGTGTCGCACTGGCACCGCGTCAGGGACGCGTCGGAAGTCTGGCACTTCCATGCCGGCGCCCCGATCGAACTCAAGCTGCACCAGGAAGGTGGCGGCGTCATCGCCTACACGCTCGGCGTCAATCTCGCAGCAGGCGAGCAGCCGCAATGCGTGGTTCCCGCAGGTTGGTGGCAGACAGCGCGCAGCCTGGGCGACTGGACGCTAGTCGGCTGCACGGTGTCGCCCGGCTTCGAATTCGACCAGTTCGAACTGGCGGAACCGGGCTGGGAACCGAAGCAGTCTTAAGCCCCTGCCCCATCGGTGGCCGGATTTTTGTCGTTGCGCTCGCCAAAGATCAGCGACTTTGCCGCAAGCACCGCCCCGCCAGTGATGAGCACGCATGCCGCGAGGATTCGCAGGCTCGGCTCGGCAAAGCCGGCAACGATCAGCACCAGTGTCGACAACAGCGGTGCTGCATAGCTCGCAGCCCCCAGCACCTGGATGTTGCCGCGCTTGACGCCGATGTCCCAGGCATAAAAAGCCGCACCCACCGGCATCAGCCCAAGACCGAGCACGGCGAGCCATTGGCCGGTGTTTGCCGGCAGCACCGTCTGTTCGAGCGCCAGATGGCAGATGAGCGAGAGGATCGACGTCGCCAGGCAGAACCAGGTGACGATTGACGTCGGCACCGATGGAAACCGGCGCGACAAAAGCGAATAGCCCGACCACAAGAAGGCGCAGACGAAGGCCATGGCGTAGCCGAATGCATAACGCGGCTCGAAAGCCAGCCCGCCGCCCTTGGTAACGATCAGGAAGGTGCCGGCAAGGCCGAGCAGCGCGCCCGCGATGTGGTTCCAGCGCAGCCGCTCGCCCGGCATCAGGGCGGAGCCCAGCACGATGAACAGCGGCCAGAGATAGGCGATCAGGCTGGCCTCGACCGCCGGAGCATTACGCAGCGCGGTGAAATAGAAGAAATGATAGCCAAACAGGCCGGCGATGCCGATGACCCATACCTGTGGCGGGATTTTCTCAGGCTTGTCCGGCTTTGGCATGAACAGTCGGGCAACCAGCCCGACACAGGTGCCGATGGCAAAAGTGATGGCCGACATAAGGAACGGCGGCACCGCGCCCGACGCGTCGGTGAGCAGCGCCAGCAGCGCCCACATGGCAACCGCTGAAAACCCGATCAAAGTCGCCCGCCCCACGCACCCCTCCCGGCGCAACGCGCCCTAATTGATCGCTTCGAAACGCCTGGCCCTGACAGTGATCGTTCCGATCTCGGTACTGATGGTGGCGTGAATAGGCGCGTATACCCCGGTTTCGCCAACCGGCGCAAACGTGACCATGATACGGCTGCGGTCCCTGAGATAGGTCAGCGCGCGCTTGTCTGCGCGATAGCCCGACACCGGCTGGAAGGCCATGCGGCAGGTGACTGTCTGGCCCTTGAAGCCGGGAACCGACATTTCGCGTGTCGAGACGGCCGTGAGCTTGAGATCGGCGCGCAACTCGCCATCATACATCTTCACCGTGCGGCCGCAGACCTTGTCGAGACTGGGCGCGCGGATGATGGTTGCGGCGATCGGATCGGCGACGCCGCGAAGGTCGCCGGCGCCCAGCGGAATCCAAGTTTTGCCGCGCTTCTTCGGCGCCGGCACGACCTCACTGCTGGTGACGCGGTCGCCGGAAAACTGGATATCGACCAGCGACGTCTTTTTGCCGGAGACATAGTCGGCACGGAAGGCGCGCGGCTGCAAGCGGCCGTCACCCAGGCTGCCGCGCGTCGAGATCGTGCCGCGCGTATCGTCGAAGAAAGCGGCCAGCCCGGCACTGGTTACGGTGCCGTTCACCGCATAGGAATTGCCGTCATAGCTGCTCTCGAAGCTTGCCTTGGCAACAGGAATACCCAGGAAAGACAGCGAATAGTCGCCACGAAAGGATTTGTTGGCGGCAGGGGCCTGAGACGGCAGAAGAGCGATGGCCAATGCGAACAGGGCTGGTTTGGAGCGGAGCATTGCTAGCAACACCTCTTCGTCAGCGGAAGCTGGCTTCCGGCTGTTCGCATCCCTTGCAATCGGTTATAGAAGCAAATCCGGCCATTCTGTGGAGTTGGGGACAACGCCAGGAAACGACCGGGACGCTTGACGTGCCAGCCAAATACACCTATGGAACGCCAACTTTTTCCATAAGGCCGCCTGACTGAGACCGCGCGCCATCGCTTAATTGGTGCGTTTTCGTCGCTTGGTCCGCCAGAACTGAAGGTAAGTAACATGTCCCGCGCTTGCGAACTCACCGGCAAAGCCGTCATGACCGGCAACAATGTGAGCCACGCCAACAACAAGACCCGTCGTCGCTTCCTGCCGAACCTGGTCAACGTCACGCTCATCTCCGAGACGCTGAACCAGAACGTGCGCCTGCGCATTTCGGCCAACGCTCTGCGTACGGTCGAGCATCGCGGTGGCCTCGACGCCTTCCTGACCAAGGCCGACGCTGAAGAGCTGTCGCAGCGTGCTCGTCTGCTCAAGAAGCAGATCGCCAAGAAGACCGCCGAGCAGGTCGCAGCCTAATCGAATCGGGGCGGGGGACGACCGCCTGGAGCCTCTGACGGCCGCAAGGACGATGGAGGCTCCGCCCAATCCGCCCGGGCATGGCCCGTAAAGCTGGTTCCATTACCCAGGATAAAAAAATGAACTCCGGTTCAAATTATCTGCCTTTTGTGGCGGCCATGGCGCTTGTTGTCGTGGCTTCCAACATTCTCGTCCAGTTCCCCATGCAGGGGCAGGTCGGATCTCTGGCGCTTGCCGACGTCCTGACCTGGGGCGCTTTCACCTATCCCTTCTCCTTTTTGGTCACTGACCTCGCCAATCGCCGCTACGGGCCGAAGATGGCGCGGCGAATCGTCTTTGTCGGCTTCATGACGGCGGTCATCTGCTCGATTGTCGCGCCGCCGCTGTTGTTCCGCTACGGGCTCATTCCATTCGACACAGCAGCCGACCGCCTTGCGCGCATTGCGGTCGCCTCAGGTGCCGCCTTCCTGACTGCACAGCTGCTCGACGTCACCGTGTTCAACTGGCTGCGCCGGCAGAGTTGGTGGCGCGCGCCGATCTTCGGAACGCTTGTCGGTTCGGTGTTCGATACGGCGATCTTCTTCGGCATCGCCTTCTCCGCCGCCTTCGCCTTCATCGGCCCCGAGGACGCCTTTGCGATCGAAGCAGCACCGCTTCTGGGCATGCTGTCGATGGAAGCGCCTCGCTGGGTCTCTTGGGCACTTGGCGATCTCACGGTAAAGCTGATGATCGCCATCTTCGCGCTGATTCCCTATCGCCTCATCGCGGCCCGCTGGGGCCAGCCGGCCATGGCCGCGAACTAGCGATCGCTACCTGTCGATTCGCGTCGACAGGATGATCGACGACAAGGTGCGCTCTACGCCTTCGAGCGCACCGATACGGTCGATCAAGGCGTCGAGATCGCGCACCGAAGGTGCTTCGACCACCACGATCATATCGAAATTGCCACTGACCGAATGCAGCGTGCGTACTTCCGGGATGCGGCGCAACACTGCCTCGACCGCGGCCGAAACCTTGGGCAGCGCCGTCACCAATATGTGCGCGCGAACGAGATTCCTCTCATAGTCGGACGACAGCTTGACGCTGTAGCCCGAGATCACACCGCGCTGCTCCAGCCGCTCGATGCGGCTTTGCACCGTCGTCCTTGAGACACCAAGCTTGCGCGCCAGCTCGGCGGTCGACGCACGCGCATTCTCGCGCAGGAGGCTCAGCAGGGCCCGGTCAGGATCGGTCGTCATTTCGTCAATACTCTTCGTCGATCTGCTAAAAGCATACCGTCTTTTCGGCGAAATCGATACTGCCTTTCGACGGGACGCGGGCCTAGAATCCGCGCGAAATCATTCGAAGGGGACAGACCATGAAACAGATCGTAGTCGTAGGCGCAGGCAAGATCGGCTCGACCATTGCCGACATGCTGGCCGAAACAGGCGATTATCACGTCACCGTGGTCGACCGTTCGCAGGCCCAGCTCGACGCGCTCGAAACCGGCAATCGCGTCGACACGCTGAAGGTCGAGATCGCTGAAGCCGGTGCGCTCGACGCTGTTCTGGCCGGCAAGTTCGCCGTGCTCTCCGCAGCCCCCTTCCATCTCACCACGCGCATCGCCGAAGCCGCTGCCAAGGCTGGCGTGCACTATCTCGACCTGACCGAGGACGTCGCTTCCACCCGCATCGTGAGGGAACTCGCCGCAACCGCCAAGAGCGCCTTCATTCCGCAGTGCGGCCTTGCGCCAGGCTTCATCTCGATCGTAGCCAATGACCTCGCAAGGCGCTTCGACTCGCTGGAAAGCGTACGCATGCGCGTCGGCGCGCTGCCGCAGTACCCCTCCAACGCGCTGAACTACAACCTGACCTGGAGCACCGACGGCGTCATCAACGAGTATTGCGAGCCCTGCGAGGCGATCGTCGAAGGCTCGCTGGTCGAGGTGCCGCCGCTTGAGGAGCGCGAAGAATTCTCGCTCGACGGCATCACCTATGAAGCCTTCAACACCTCTGGCGGCCTCGGCACGCTGTGCGAGACCTACAACGGCCAGGTGCGCACCCTGAACTACCGCACCATCCGCTACCCCGGCCATGCCGCGATCATGAAGGCGCTGCTCAACGATCTCGGCCTGCGCCATCGTCGCGAGGTGCTGAAGGACATTCTGGAGAACGCCCTGCCCGCGACAATGCAGGACGTTGTGGTGATTTTCGTCACCGTCAGCGGCCACAAGAACGGGCGCCTGATGCAGGAAAGCTACGCCAACAAGATCTACAGCCGCCAGATGGGCAAGATCACGCGCAGCGCCATCCAGATCACGACCGCATCCGGCATCTGCTCGGTGCTCGACATGCTGGCCTCCGGCGCGCTACCGCAGCAGGGCTTCATCCGCCAGGAAGACATCTCGCTCGACGCCTTCCTCGCCAACCGCTTCGGCCAAAACTACGCCCAGGCACGCGCAACACATCTGGCGGCCTGAACTTCCACTGAGGCCCAGAGTTGAGGGCAGCGAGGGGCTGGGGGGCCTCTCGCTTTTTTTTGCGCTGGCGTGTGTTCAGTAAGGGACGGGATAGCGCTCTCGACGCCTCCCCCCTGCCGCTTTGCCGATCGGCCTTGCCGACAGGGTTGAGGCCTGCACCGCTCAATCGCCGTGCAGGATGAATT
Organism: Aminobacter sp. P4_D5; assembly: GCF_056401815.1. Lineage (NCBI taxonomy): Bacteria > Pseudomonadati > Pseudomonadota > Alphaproteobacteria > Hyphomicrobiales > Phyllobacteriaceae > Aminobacter > Aminobacter sp. P4_D5. Next base: position 15,624 of record NZ_JBFUIP010000056.1, read on the forward strand.
CCAGATAGAGATTGCGCTGCAGGATCGAGTGGTTGTCGTCGGAGATAAGCGACACCATCAGCGCGCCATCGCTGCGCTGCCAGACGTCGAGCCCTTCCATATTGTCGATCTGGTAGCCCATATTGGCCTCAAACAGCACCGGACCGTCGGCAACCTGGCCTTTGACGATGCTTTCTGACGCTATGCGCCTCATCCGCATCTTCACGCCCGATGCCATCGAGAAGCTGCGCTCGAGCAGCAACAGGTCGCCGTCAGGCAGGAAGGCGCCGTCGGTGATGTCGAACTCACCGTGGCGCTTGACGGTGAAGACGCCTTTTTTCGGCCCCTCGATGATCGCGGCGAAGATATTGCCGGCCGCATCGAGGCTCTTTTCAGACACCACAACAAGTCCGCCCTTCTCGGCGGAATAAGCGACCGTCTCGAAGCCCCTGTTCTGGCGCAACTCGTTGCGCGGCACCACGAAGTCGAGCTCGCGTAGCGCCGGTTTCATGTTGTCCGGGTCGATCTGGTACTGGGCCACGCGATGCATGCGCTCAAAGCCAACAGTGGCTATGCCGTCCTTGACGGCGAGGCCCTCGGCGTCGGCCAGCCACTTCTTTTCGATGGCGTTGCCTGAGGCGTCGACCATCTGGACCATACGGAAATTCTCGACACCGCTCGGCCGCAGGGCCGAATCGCGCGCAATGCTCCCGAAGAACCAGAATCCGGTGTCGGCGACGCCGATGAAATCGCTGCCCGGCTTCAAAAATCGGAAAGCGGAAAGCGCGCCGAGATTACGCGACGACGATGTCAGTTCGAGGCCGCCGACGAATTCGAGCGGGCCGAACATCTTTTGGTCGAGCCCGATCTGGAACTGCGAGATCGGCCGGGTAGAAACCTCGATACGTTCGATGGCCGGTTGCTCGGCCCGCGAAGAGGCGGTGAGCGCTGTCGAAAAAGCAAGTGCTGCCGTTGCAGCGCACGCCAACCGCCGCAGTCGGGCTGCGGAAAGGATCATCCGGCGCGCCGGAAGCCGCCACGGCGGGTCTCGCGTGCGCTCTCTTCGCCAAACAGCGAGGCCAGCTGCTCGGTCATGGCACCAGCCAGTTCTTCCGCGTCGACAATAGTGACGGCACGACGATAGTAGCGCGTGACGTCATGGCCGATGCCGATGGCCAGAAGCTCGACCGGCGAGCGCGTTTCGATCAGGTCGATGACGGCGCGCAGATGGCGTTCGAGATAGTTGCCCGGATTGACCGAGAGCGTCGAATCATCGACCGGCGCGCCATCCGAGATCATCATCAGGATCTTGCGCTGTTCGGGCCGCGCCATCAGGCGCTGGTGCGCCCAAAGCAGCGCTTCGCCGTCGATGTTTTCCTTGAGCAGGCCTTCGCGCATCATCAGGCCAAGATTGCGCCGCGAACGCCGCCACGGCGCGTCGGCACTCTTGTAGATGATATGCCGCAGGTCATTGAGGCGGCCCGGATTCGGCGGCTTGCCGTCCTTCAACCACTTCTCACGCGACTGACCGCCCTTCCAGGCGCGTGTCGTGAAGCCAAGAATTTCAACCGAGACGCCGCAACGCTCCAGCGTACGGGCCAGAATATCGGCGCAGGTGGCGGCAACGGTGATCGGACGGCCGCGCATCGAGCCGGAATTGTCGAGCACCAGCGTGACCACCGTGTCGCGGAACTTGGTGTCGCGCTCCTGCTTGAACGACAGCGGCTGCATCGGGTCGATGACGACGCGTACGAGGCGCGCCGGGTCGAGATAGCCCTCTTCCAGGTCGAAGTCCCATGAGCGGCTCTGCTGAGCCATCAGGCGGCGCTGCAGGCGGTTGGCAAGCCGGCCGACGACGCCCGACAGATTGGCAAGCTGCTTGTCGAGGAAGGCGCGCAGACGGTCGAGTTCGTCCTCGTCGCACAGCTCCTCGGCCCCGACAGTCTCGTCGAAGGCGGTGGTGTAGACCTTGTAGTCGATTTCCCTGGGCAAATTGGCGAAAGGATTGTCCTGGCGGCGTGCCTCGCCCGGCGTCTCCGAATCGACATCGTCGTCGTCGGACATCTCGTCGGAGGTGGCGTCGGACGCCTCCATCTCGCCGGTCTGTTCCTCTTCGGCGGAAGATTCGGCTTCTTCTGACTGCGACTGGTCGGAACCAGCATCGTCCTCACCGCCCTCTTCGCTCTGCTCTTCGCCCTGCGGCTGGTCGTCCTGGTCCTCGTTGTCTTCGGTTTCCTGGTCGTCGCCGTATTCCTCGGCCATCTCCAGCGACGCGAGCATGTGGCGCACGACACGGGCGAAAGCCTGCTGGTCTTCAAGGCTACCGAGCAGCCCGTCGAGATCGCCGACGGCCTTGCTTTCCACCCACTCGCGCCAGAGATCGACCATGCGCTGGCCGCTCTTGGGAACGGGTTGGCCGGTCAGTTTCTCGCGCACCATCAGCGCCAGCGCTTCTTCGAGCGGCGCTTCGGACTGTTCGGTGACGTCGGCGAGGTTGGCCTTGGTGTATTTGTCCTCGAGCATCGAGGTGATGTTTTGGGCGACGCCGGCCATGGCGCGGCTGCCGATCGCCTCGACGCGGGCCTGCTCGACGGCGTCGAAGACGGCGCGCGCATGCTTGCCCTCGGGCGCAAGGCGAGTGTGGATGCGGCTGTCGTGGCAGGCGCGCTTGAGCGCCATGGAATCGCCAAGGCCGCGGGTGACGGCGATATCGCCGGCAGTAGCCTTCTTGGGCAGCTCAGGCAGGCGGGCGCGGTTGCCGGCAAGTGCCGGCCGTTCTTTGGCAAAGGCCACTTCGAGCCCGTTGTCACCCGAAATGGCACGCATGCAGACGGTCACGGCGCGCTTGAAGCCGTCGGCTTCCGAGCCCGTCTTTGACTTGTTGCGTGTGTTGTCGCCCGGCCCCGCCATTTGAGCCTGTTCTTATCCCAGCACGACGTTGGCGGCTGATTCGGGCAGGTCCTCGCCAAAGGCGCGCTGATAGAACTCGGCCACGACAGAGCGCTCGAGTTCGTCGCATTTGTTGAGGAAGGTCAGGCGGAACGCCATGCCGACATCGCCGAATATCTCGGCGTTTTCGGCCCAGGTGATGACGGTACGTGGGCTCATGACGGTCGACAGGTCGCCATTAATGAAGGCCGAACGCGTCATGTCGGCGACACGGACCATCTTGTTGACGATCTCCTTGCCCTTGGCGTCGCGGTAGTGCTTGGCCTTGGCAATGACGATCGCCACCTCGTTGTCGTGCGGCAGATAGTTCAGCGTGGTCACGATCGACCAGCGGTCCATCTGCGCCTGGTTGATCTGCTGGGTGCCGTGATAGAGGCCGGTGGTGTCGCCGAGGCCGACAGTGTTGGCGGTGGCGAACAGGCGGAAGGCCGGGTGCGGACGGATGACGCGGCTCTGGTCGAGCAGGGTCAGGCGGCCCGAAGATTCAAGCACGCGCTGGATGACGAACATCACATCAGGGCGGCCGGCATCGTATTCATCGAAGCACAGCGCCACATTGTGCTGGTAGGCCCAAGGTAGGATGCCGTCCTTGAATTCGGTGATCTGCATGCCTTCCTTGACCACGATCGCGTCCTTGCCGACGAGATCGATACGGCTGACATGGCTGTCGAGGTTGACGCGCACCATCGGCCAGTTGAGGCGGGCGGCGACCTGCTCGATATGGGTCGACTTGCCGGTGCCGTGATAGCCCGACACCATGACGCGGCGATTGTAGGCAAAGCCTGCCAGGATCGCCATCGTGGTGGCCTTGTCGAACAGATAGTCCGGATCGATGTCGGGCACGTGCTCCGACGAGGCCGAATAGGCCGGAACGACCATCTTCGAGTCGAAGCCAAACGTGTCTTTCACCGACACTGTCGTGTCTGGCAGGTTGGTGATGTCGCGATCGACCTTGTTCATAGCGTCTCCACGCGCATGGCTTCACACCACGCCGGCAATCGAAATTTCTTCGGGGGCGGTCTTAAAGCCTTTTCCGACCAGATGAAAGTTGGAAAAGGCCACGACCGCGGGCTGGCTCAACACAATCCCGCTTGCTTGAGCACACGATATGCCTGGAGCACATCCCTGAAGCGGTCCTCAGAACCCCTATCGCCGCCATTGGCGTCGGGGTGGTGGCGTTTTACCAGTTCCTTGTAGCGGGTCTTGATATCGGTCCCGGTGGCTCTCGTATCAAGCCCGAGCGTCTCAAGCGCCTTGGCTTCGAGCGGCTTGGCCTTGCGCTGGCGCGGCGTGCCATGCCCGCCAAATATGGTGTTGGGGTCGCGCATGCGGTTGTAGTAGCCGGCGCGGCCCGAGCGCTGCTGGGCAAAGTCCGGCGCTGAGCGTGCCGCGCCACTGGAGCCAGCCGCAGCATTGGAACCTATGGTCCAGGTCGGCCTGTGGCCGGTCATCGCCTCTTTCTGGAAGCGTGCGATTTCGCCCTCGGCGAGGCCGGAGAAATAATTGAAGCCCTTGTTGTACTCACGCACATGGTCAAAGCAGAACTGGAAGTACTCGCCTTCCTTCATGCGACCGACCGGTGCCTTGTGCGTTCCCGGTTGCTTGCAGCCGTCCCACTGGCAGATCGGCGCGTGCGTCTTCACCTCCGCTTCCGGATCGGGCCGGACGCGGATCTTGTCGAAATATTTTGGATACGGCTTCATCGGATCGTATTTACCGCCTCTTGGCGCGGTGAAACAAGAATTGACATTTCAAGGATGTTGGCCCTAACGCCTGATTTGCGGCTCAATTGCGCCTGATAGCACGATTGTTCGCGGCGACACATGTGGTGAAAGGTGAGACCGATGTCCATACAGGCAACCATCGAAGACAAGCTGAACATGGCATTTTCGCCAGAACGGCTTGCCGTCCTCAACGAAAGCCACCTACACGCCGGCCACCATCACGTCGATGGCGGCCATGAGGCAGTGTTCGATGGCTCCGGCGAAACGCATTTTCGCATTCGCATCGTAGCACCTGCCTTTGCCGGCATGAGTCGCATCGACCGCCACCGCGCGGTCAACGATGCGCTCGCCGCCGAACTCAAGGCTGGTCTGCACGCGCTGGCCATTGAGCCGGCAGCCCCCGGCGAAGCGACGCGCTGGTAAAGCCTCCGCACTTCCGCGCCGTCATCGGGCTGTCACATATATCCATTAGTCTGGATATATGGATGCGAATGACACAATAGAGGCTCTGGCGGCGCTGGCCCAACCGACACGGCTCGAAGCCTTTCGCCGGCTTGCCGCGGCCGAGCCTGGGGGCATCGCCGCCGGTGATCTGGCGCGCCGGCTCGACGTACCACAAAACACAATGTCCGCGCATCTCGCCGTGCTCGCCCGTGCCGGCCTTGCGACAAGCGACCGCCAGGGCCGCTCGATTATCTATCGTGCCGACCTCCTTGGCCTGCGCAAGGTGCTGGTGTTCCTGCTGCAGGATTGCTGCGACGGCCGGCCGGAGATCTGCGCGCCATTGATCGCCGAACTCTCCCCTTGCCGTACCCCGTCGGAGTGATGCCATGCCCAACAGGCTTTTCAACGTGCTTTTCCTATGCACCGGCAACAGCGCGCGTTCGATCCTTGCCGAGAGCATCTTGCGCAAGGACGGTGCGCCCCATTTCAACGCCTTCTCCGCCGGCAGCCAGCCCAAGGGCACGGTCAATCCTTTCGCGCTAAAGGTGCTCGAAAGCTATGGCTATCCGACCGACGGTTTTCGCTCGAAGACCTGGGACGAATTCGGGGTCGAAGGCGCGCCGGAAATGGATTTCATCTTCACTGTCTGCGATGACGCGGCTGGCGAAGCTTGCCCGGTGTGGCTCGGCCATCCCGCCAACGCCCATTGGGGCATCGAGGACCCCAGCCATGCCGAAGGCACCGACCTCGAAAAGGAAGCAGCCTTCGTCACCGCCTTCAAATACATGCGCAACCGCATCACGGCCTTCACCGCGCTACCGCTCACCAGCCTCGACCACCTCGCGCTGACGTCGCATCTCCAGCAGATCGGCAGGATGGACGGCGCAAGCTCGAAGGCTGCCGATACCGGCAAATGAGCGCAGCGCTCGGTCGGCGACTGCTCGCCGAATTCCTCGGAACGGCAATCTTGCTCGCCACAATTGTCGGCTCGGGCATCATGGCGGTGCATCTGGCGGACGGGAATGTCGCTCTGGCGTTGCTCTGTAATGCGCTCGCCACCGGCGCCATGCTCGTCGTACTGATCACGATATTCGTGTCGGTTTCCGGTGCGCATTTCAACCCAGCGGTCAGCCTCGTGATGGCCTTCGACCGGCGTCTGGAATGGCCACTGGTCCTGCCCTATCTCGCAGCGCAGTTGGCCGGCGCGGTCATCGGCACATGGGCTGCGCATGTGATGTTCGGCCTGCCGATCCTGCAGTTTTCGACAACCATCCGCACAGGCCCGGGGCAATGGCTCGGCGAGGCGATCGCCACATTCGGCCTGGTGCTGACCATATTGGGATGTATTGCTCAGATGCCGAAAGCGACGCCATTCGCCGTCGGCCTCTACATCCTGGCGGCCTACTGGTTCACCTCGTCGACATCCTTCGCCAATCCGGCTGTAACCATCGCGCGCGCGTTGACCGGCACCTTCACCGGCATCGCACCGGCCGGCGCGCCAGCCTTCATCGCGGCACAACTGGCCGGGGCACTGCTCGGCCTGATTATGGGTAGAATCTTGTGGCCCGGCGCTACTTCGACGGCCGCGCCGGGGCCGGCTGCGGCTCAGCCACCGCTGGCCTGATCCTGATTCGCGCCAGGCGATTCTTGTCGCGTGTCATGACGATGAAGCGCTTGCCGTGGAAGGTGAAGGCCTGCTTTTCCTCGGGGATCGACTGGGTCTCGTGGATGACGAGGCCCGCGATGGTTGTTGCCTCATCGTCGGGCAGGTGCCAGTCGAGCGCGCGATTGAGGTCGCGGATCGGCACGGTGCCGTCGACGACCACGGAGCCATCGGCCTCCTGCTTGACGCCCTGGACGTCGATGTCGTGCTCGTCGGCGATCTCACCGACAATTTCCTCGATGATGTCTTCGAGCGTCACCAGCCCTTCGACCTCGCCATATTCGTCGACGACGATGGCGAAATGCGCCTTGCGGCGCAAAAAGGCATTGAGCTGCTCCTGCAATGTCGTTGTGTCGGGCACAAACCACGGCTTGGAAGCAACCTTGAGGACATCGACCCTGGAATAGTCGCCCTCGACGTCGTTGAGCGCGCGCAGCAGGTCCTTGGCGTGGATGACGCCAACGATGTTGTCGATCGAACCGCGCCACAACGGCATGCGCGTATAGGGGCTCTGCAATATCTCGCGGACCAGCGCTTCGGAGGCGATGTCGGCATTGACCGAGCGCATCGCGGTGCGGTGGACCATGACATCGGACACTTCAAGCTCGTGCAGGTCGAGCAGGCCGCCAACCTGGTCGCGGTCCTGCTTGACCACCTGGCCGTCGCGGTGGAACTCGTCGACTGCTCCACGCAGCTCGTCATGGGCGGAGCGCTGTGGCGTCAGTGCGATCAGCTCGTAGCCGAGGGAGGCGAGCAAACGGTCGCGGAAGGCCAGGACCACAAGGATCAGCCCCATCAGAACGCCCGCAACGATCCAGCCACTCATCCCGGGTGATTCTCCTTGAGGAAGGAGATCACTTCAGACGCCGGCACGTCCTTGGCGATGAACGACTGGCCGATGCCGCGCGTCAGGATGAAGGTCAGCGCGCCGCGCGAAACCTTCTTGTCCTGGGTGATGTAATTGAACAGCGCCTCGGCGTCGGGCAGGCTGCCTGCAATGTCGGCCATGCGCCAAGGCAGGCCAACGTCGCGCAAATGCGCCTCGACCCGCGCCGCATCGTCGGGGCTTGCCAGGTTGAGCCGGGCCGAGAAGCGATGCGCCAGCGCCATGCCGATGGCGACACCCTCGCCATGGACCAAACGCGAACCGTCATAGGCGGTGGCGGCTTCAAGCGCGTGGCCGAAGGTGTGGCCGAGATTGAGCAGTGCACGGTCGCCGGTCTCGAATTCGTCACGGGCAACGACATCGGCCTTGGCGCGGCAAGATTGGGCGATGGCCTCGATGCGGGCCGGACCACCGTCGAAAACCTCGCGCCAGTTGGTCTCCAGCCAGGCGAAGAACTCGGGCCGGTCGATCAGGCCATATTTGGCGACCTCGGCATAGCCAGCGCGGAATTCGCGCAGCGGCAGCGTATCGAGTGCCGCCGTATCGGCCAGCACCAGCTTCGGCTGGTGGAAGACGCCAATCAAATTCTTGCCGCGCGGGCTGTTGATGCCGGTCTTGCCGCCGACGGACGAATCGACCTGGGCCAGAAGCGACGTTGGCATCTGCACGAAATTCATGCCGCGCCGAACGATGCCGGCAGCGAAACCGGTGAGATCGCCGATGACGCCACCGCCGAGCGCGATCACCGCGTCGCCGCGTTCGAGGCGGGCAGCGATGATCTGGTCGACGACGGTTTCCAGCGAATCGAAGCTTTTGGTCTTTTCGCCGGCGGGAAGCTTGATCACCGCCGGCGTATTGCCGGCGGCGGTGAGGCTTGCGACCAGCGGCTCGAGATGCGCTGCAGCGACATTCTCGTCCGTGACAATCGCCGCCCGTGCCTTGGGCAGGCGCTGCTGGATCAGCTGGCCACCGCGCGCGATCAGACCCGGGCCGATCAGGATGTCATAGGCGCGGTCGCCAAGTCCGACTTCGACGGTGACGACGCTCATTCATGATCCTCCGAGGCTTCCGAAACGTGAATTCTGCCGGGCACGCCGAGATGATTGCAAAGTGCCTCGATGACCTCGCTGGCGATCGCTTCCTTGCGATCGTCGCGCGTTGCCACGGTGAGATCGGCAAGCCCATAGATCGGGTAACGCTCTTCCATCAGCTTGGCGAGCACGGCGCGCGGATCAGCGTTCTGCAGCAGCGGCCGGTTTTGCTTCTTGGAGACGCGCTCCATCAACAGGTCAAGATCGGCCTCGAGCCACACAGAGACGCCATGGACTGATATGGCCGACCGGGTTTGCGCGTTCATGAAGGCACCGCCACCGGTCGACAGCACCTGCGGCCCGCTTTCCAGAACCCGGCCGATGACGCGCTGTTCCAGCGCGCGGAATTCGACTTCGCCGTAGCGCTCGAACAGCTCGGGGATCGTCATCCGCGAAACGCTTTCGATCTCGTGGTCGCTGTCGATGAAGCCGAGGCCGAGCGCCTGCGCGACCTTGCGGCCGATGGCGGTCTTGCCCGCTCCCATCAAACCAACAAAGACAATCGATCGCGTGCCGAGCCGTTCGAGCAAGGCAGCAACCGAGCCTTCGGGAAATGGAGTCTGCACGTCGGGTGTCATGGCGGCCCTTTCGCCGGCGTATCGACATGAAAAGCCCCGTTGCGTCAAGCGCATGGCGCCAAACGCACCCTTGAATTGCCTGTAACGGCGTCCCATAAGGGCACAGGATAGTACGGACGGGCAAACACATCGATGCCGACACTTTTCCGGTTCCTTGTCACGCTCGCAATTCTGGCGGGCATCGCTTACGGTGCCATGTTTGCGCTGGTGATGTTCGTTGAGCCCAAGAAGTCCGAAATCACCGTGCGCATTCCGCCGGAAAAGCTCGCGCCCAAGAAATGAAAAGCGGCGCGCGCATCGAGGCCTTCCTCGAAATGATGAGCGCCGAACGCGGCGCTGCCAACAACACGCTTTCAAGCTATCGCCGCGACCTTGAAGACGCCTCGGAGTTTCTAGGCGGCCGCCTTGCCGACGCCGATTCCGCAGGCATTCGCAACTATCTCGACGACATCGCCGGCCGCGGCTTCGCCACCACCTCGCAAGCGCGCAAGCTCTCGGCGATCCGGCAGTTCTTCCGTTTCCTCTATACCGAAGGACTGCGTGGCGACGATCCGACCGGCATCCTTGACAGCCCGAAGAAAAACCGGCCGCTGCCCAAGACGATGAGCGAGGCGGAAACGAGCCGGCTGCTCGACCGTGCCGCGATGGAGGCTGCTGATTCTGCCGGCGACAGCTTTGCGACGACCAGGATGCATGCGCTTGTAGAAGTGCTCTACGCCACGGGCTTGCGCGTTTCAGAGCTGGTCAGCCTGCCGCTGACCGTGGCGCTGCGCGACGAGCGCTTCTTCGTTGTGCGCGGCAAGGGCGACAAGGATCGCATGGTGCCGCTGTCGGCCAAGGCGCGTGCTGCCATGCGGCGCTGGCTCAGCGAACGTAACCATGACCCAAAGCAGGCTGAGAGCACGTTCCTGTTTCCCTCGGCATCGGAAAGTGGGCACCTGCCCCGCCAGGTTTTTGCCCGCGACCTCAAGGGGCTTGCCGCGCGCACAGGCATCGCATCTGCGAAAATCTCGCCACACGTGCTGCGCCACGCCTTTGCCAGCCACCTTCTGCAAAACGGTGCCGACCTGCGCGCGGTACAGCAATTGCTTGGTCATTCCGACATTTCAACCACCCAAATCTACACCCATGTGCTTCAAGAAAGGCTGCTGAAACTGGTCAACGAACATCACCCGCTTGCCGATTAAGGTCCATATCGTTATGTGAGTGCCAAGTTCCACTGGCGCGGTACCGTAGTTTTTGTGCTCCCAGTGCCTCCTTTTTCAGCGTGGTAGCCCGCTCGCCAATGTACAATTACCTCGATTTCGAAAAGCCCGTTGCCGACCTTGAAGGCAAAATCCTCGAGCTCAAGAAGCTCGCCGAGAACGGCGAAGCCGTCGATGTCGGCGACGAGATCAAGCGGCTGGAGAAGCGATCGCGCGATGCGCTGCGCGACGCCTACAAGGCGCTGACCCCGTGGCAGAAGGTTCAGGTGGCACGCCATCCCGACCGCCCGCATTGCCTCGACTACATAAACGGCCTGTTCACCGATTTCACCTTGCTCGCCGGCGACCGCAATTTCGGCGAAGACAACGCCATGATTGGCGGCTTTGCCCGCTTCCGCGGCGAGCCTGTTCTGGTGCTCGGCCAGGAAAAGGGCTCGGACACCAAGAGCCGCCTCAAACATAATTTCGGATCGGTGCGTCCTGAAGGCTACCGCAAGGCGGTGCGCCTGATGGAAATGGCCGACCGCTTCAAGATCCCGGTCGTGATGCTGGTCGACACCGCTGGCGCCTATCCCGGTGTGGGCGCCGAAGAACGCGGCCAGGCCGAAGCCATCGCACGATCGACCTCGACCAGCCTTGGCCTCAAGGTGCCTTCGATCGCCATCGTCATCGGCGAAGGCGGTTCGGGCGGCGCGATTGCCATCGCTGCTGCCAACCGTGTCTTCATGCTCGAACATGCGATCTATTCGGTGATTTCGCCGGAAGGTGCTGCCTCCATCCTGTGGCGCGACACGACGCGCTCCAAGGACGCGGCGACGAACATGAAGATCACCGCCCAGGATCTGCTCGGCCTCAAGATCATCGACCAGATCATCACCGAGCCGCTCGGCGGCGCGCACCGCAACGCCGAAGCGGTGATTTTGGCGACCGGCGACCTGATCGCCAAGACGTTCAGCGAATTTGCCGGCTCGAATATCGACTTCCGCGAGCATCGCCGCGAAAAATATCTGGCCATCGGCCGCAGCCTCTGATTGCGCAAACTGTGGCCCGAATGGGCCACAGCAAGTTTCCGCCACAAAATTGCCGCCTCGCCGCGTTCAATGAACTTGCCGTGATTTTGCGCATTTGGGACGGGCCGAGAACTTGCGGTAAGGATTTTTCAAGGTTAACGGCCTTAGGGTCGAGGCAGTATCAGGACGGGCCGGTCGACGGCGTGCTTACGCTGTCGCCATGAAGAAGACGACATTTATCGATGATCGCCAATATCGCACGCGCTGGATTGCTCATCGCCGCACTCGCGGTGGCCGGCTGTTCGGAATCCTCCGTAAATGATTTTGTGCCGCAGTACGCCAACAAGCAGCTGCCGGCCAAGATTGTCCAGGAAATGCAAGCCAAGGGCATGACGCGCACCTCGCCGGTGCTGGCGCGCGTGTTCAAGGAAGAGGGCAAGCTGGAAGTCTGGAAACAGAAGACCAACGGCCGCTACGACCTGATCGCCAGCTACAATATCTGCAAGATGTCCGGCAAGCTTGGGCCAAAATTCACCGAGGGCGACCGCCAGTCGCCGGAGGGATTCTACACCGTGCGTCCGGGGCAGATGAACCCGAACTCCAGCTATCACCTCGCCTTCAACATCGGCTACCCCAATACCTATGACCGCGCCAACGGCCGCACCGGCTCGAACCTGATGGTTCACGGCGCCTGTTCGTCGTCCGGCTGCTTTTCGATGACCGATGCGCAGATCGAGGAGATCTATGCTTTCGCGCGCGATGCGTTCAAGGGCGGCCAGACCGAGTTCCAGGTACAATCGTTTCCGTTCCGCATGACCGCGGCCAACATGGCGCGCTATCGCAATGATCCGAACTACCAGTTCTGGGCGATGCTGAAGGAAGGCTACGACCACTTCGAGATCACCAAGGTGCCGCCGAAGGTCGACGTCTGCGAAAAACGCTACGTCTTCAATGGCGTTCCCGAAGGTACCGGCGCGTTCAATCCTACTGGCGCCTGCCCAGCCTTCACCCAGCCGCAGGGCCTGCAGACCGCCTATCAGGCCTATCAGGGCAAGTACGATGCCGCTTTCGCCAGCGCCTCGAAGGGCGGGGTCGATGCACCCAAGCCGACGATCGCCGGCATCAAGGAAGCAGCCATCGTCTCGGAATGGACCAAGAAGCGGGCGCGCGGCGAGCGCGTGCCGATCGAGCCCCCGTCCTTGAACCATGATGGCACTGTGACCGTCACTGAGCGCATGGGGCGCATCGATTCGGAAGCTGGTCGCCGCATGGCGGCACTCGACGCCGCGGAGGCCGCAAAAAAGAAAGCTGCGGAAGAAAAAGCTGCCGCCATTGCCGCTGCAAAGGCCGCCAAGGCAGCCGCCGCGCAGCCGATTGTCACCGCGACAGTGCCTTCACCGTCACCGGTGGTCACCGAAGCGCCAGCCCAGGCAGCCGACGCAGCCCCCGCCGAACAGGCGGGCACCGCAACCAAGCTCAAGAACAAGTTGCTCGGGCTGTTCGGCAGCTGACCAGCGTGAGCGAAGCCACAGACATCTACGACCTCAGGGGGCTCAACTGCCCCCTGCCCGTGCTCAAGGCCAAGCGACGTTTGGCCGACATGACCCCTGGCAGCCTGTTGTGGCTCGAAACCACAGATCCGCTCGCCGTAATCGACATCCCCGCCTTTTGCCAGGAGGCCGGCCACAGGCTGGTCGAGACCAAGCCTGTCGAAGGCGGTCACAGATTCCTGGTCGAGCGCGGCTCGTGAATTTCAGGACCGTGAGAATTATCGCCCGATAATCGCCAGCGGGTTGTTTTCCATCGCCTCACGGTCGGGCGTATCGATCGCCGGCTTGTTGACAAAGGCCGAAAACAGCCGCTGAACATAGTCTTGCGGCAGGTCGATGCCGATCAGCACCAGCCGCGTACCACGAACAGCATCCGGCCACGCCGGCAGCCGCGCCGGCGGGTGCAGCATCTTCTGCACGCCGTGGATGACCAGCGGCCGCGCCGGATCTTCCATCAGCTCGACGATGCCCTTGATGCGCAAAAGCTTGTCGCCCTGGGTCGACAACAAAAGATCGAGAAACATCTCGATGGTCGAAAACGGCAGCGCGCCCGCATGCGTAAGCGAAAACGAACCAATCCGGGCATCGTGGGCAGGCGCGTGATCGTGGTGGTGGTCGCCATGGTCGTGGCCATGGTGATGATGCGCGTGATCGCCCGCCTCGCCCAGCCAGCGCCGCACATCGGCGGTCTTGGTCGCCGGATCGTAGAGCCCGCATTGCAAAAGCTTTGCGACCGCGACGCCCTCGACCGCGCGAATTTCGGCACCCGGATTGATCCGGGCAAGCCGCGCCTTCAGCGCGTCAAGCCATTCGGCATCGTCGACAAGGTCCGCCTTGGTCAAAACAATCCGATCAGCAACCGCCACCTGCTTGACCGCTTCGACATGGGCGTCGAGCGTGGCTGAGCCGTTGACGGCATCGACTACCGTGATGACACCGTCGAGCCTGAAGGCATGGATCAGTGCCGGATGGCCCATGATCGACTGCAAAACCGGCACCGGATCGGCGAGGCCCGTGGTCTCGATCACCACGCGCGCCAGCCGCTCGATGCGGCCGGTCTGTAGGCGGTCAACCAGATCGGCCAGCGTGTCGACAAGTTCGCCGCGCACAGTGCAGCACAGGCAGCCATCCGACAGCTCGATGACACCGTCGGAGGCCTTTTCGACCAACAGGTGATCGATGGCGACATCACCGAATTCGTTGATGATGACGGCGGTATCGACAAGCTCTGGATCCTTCAGCAGCCGGTTGAGCAGCGTTGTCTTGCCCGCGCCAAGAAAGCCGGTCAGCACCGATACGGGGATCGGAAATACAGCCATGTCGAGCCTAGCTTCCAGCCCGCGAGGCCTTGACCGGGCGTTCGTCGGGCACGAGTCCGGGGTTAGTCGCAGCAGCCGCGTAGTCGGGGCGCGGCGTCGGGATCGGAACGCCGCCGATCTCGGGGACCTTTCCGGCGGCGACCGCGTCGGCAAATGCCTGCGGCACCTTGCCAGTCGCACCGCCCAGGCCAACGGCCACAAGCTTCGGCGGATGGTCGAGCTTTTCCAAATAGGGCGACTTGGCCTTGGCCGAGGCCTGTTCACTCGGCTGTTCGGCCTTCTGGCCCTTCACCGGCTTCGGGCAGATCTCGTCGCGCATGTCGCGCACCTGTCCGATGCCTTCGCCATAGGGCGCAAGCGCGGCAATAACTTGTCCGCCGGAATTCACATTGGCAAAACCCTTATCGAGCAGGGCGGCTGCCGCTTCGGCACGCTTTTCGGCCGACTTCTCGCCCAGCACCACAGCGACAACAGTACGGCCATTGCGCGTCGCCGAACCGATCATGTTGAAGCCCGATGGACAGATGAAGCCTGTCTTCATGCCGTCAGCGCCGGTGTAGCGGCCGACCAGGAGATTGAAGCTGCCGAGCTTCTTCTTGCCTGCCTGCAGGCCCTCGATCGAGAAATAGGAGGCGTATTGCGGATACTCGTTGCGAATCGCCAGTACCAGGAGAGCGAGATCACGCGCGGTGACGTATTGCTCCGGATTGTGCAGGCCGTTCGGATTGGAGAAATGCGAGCTGTTCATGCCGAGCCGGGCTGCCTCGAGATTCATGCGCCCGACGAATGCGTCTTCCGTCCCACCGACGTTTTCGCCGATCGCCATGGCGATGTCGTTGGCGGAGCGCACCAGCATCATCTTCAGCGCATTGTCGAGGGTCATCACCGAGCCGGGCTTGAAGCCCATCTTGGCTGGCTGCTCGCTGGCCGCATTCTTGGAGACCTTGATCGGCGAGTTCAGCTCGACTTCGCCCGCCTGGATAGCGCGGAAAGTGACATAAGCCGTCATCAGCTTGGTCAACGACGCCGGATACCAGCGCTGGAAGGCGTCCTCATGTGCCAGAACCTGACCGCTCTTGGCGTCAAAGACTAATTCTGGATTGGCGGTCGCGGGGACAGCGCCAAGTGCTGTTGCGGCCGCAAGGCCAAGGAGCATGCTTTTGACGAACTGCATCTTCATCATCAAATCCGAAATCGCCTCTTGCCGATCATGGCCGGCCGTTCATAAGATTTCCGTAAACCGGGATGGCAACGCGCTGGCCGGAAAAAGAACCCATGGCCACGGCGTCGCCGCCGCTGCTAAATAGCCTATGTGACGCCAAGATGGCAGAGCTTGCGCGATCACAAATGCGAATCGGGACCCCTGGTCCAACAACAGGAAGTCGAGACAAAACATGCCGATCCTGAACCGAGCCGCCGAAATGCAGGAAGAGATCGCCGGCTGGCGCCGCCACCTGCATCAGAATCCCGAGCTCAATTTCGACGTCTTCGAAACCGCCGATTTTGTCACAAGCAAACTCAAGGAATTCGGCTGCGACGAGGTCGTCACCGGCATAGGCCAGACCGGTGTGGTCGGCATCATCAAGGGCAGCCTGGGTGCCGGCGGCGTGGTCGGACTGCGTGCCGACATGGACGCCCTGCCGATCGAGGAGATTACCGGCAAGCCTTATGCCTCGACCGTATCGGGCAAGATGCATGCCTGCGGCCATGACGGCCATACGGCGATGCTGCTGGGAGCCGCAAAATACCTCGCCGAAACGCGCAATTTCGCAGGCTCCGTCGCGGTCATCTTCCAGCCGGCCGAAGAAGGCGGTGGCGGCGGCAACGAGATGGTCAAGGACGGCATGATGGAGCGCTTCGCGATCCAGAAGGTGTTTGGCATGCACAACATGCCGAGCCTGCCGGTGGGCCAATTCGCCATCCGTCCAGGTGCGATCATGGCGGCGACCGCCGAATTCACCATCACCATCAAGGGCAAGGGCGGCCATGCCGCCATGCCGCACCGCGCCATCGATCCGATCGTCGCCGGCAGCCAGCTGGTGACTGCGTTGCAGACGATCGCTTCGCGCAGCACCGACCCGGCCGAGGCGATCGTCGTTTCGGTGACCAAGTTCATTGCCGGTTCGGCCTATAACGTCATCCCAGAACACGCTGTGGTCGCTGGCACCGTGCGCACGCTGAAAAAGGAAGTCGCCAAGCTTGCCCAGGAGCGCATGAGCGCGATCTGCCGTGGTGTTGCCGAAGCGACCGGCACGGAGATCGAGTTCGACTACGACTCAAACTACCCAGTTACGGTCAACCATCCGGAAGAAACGGTGTTTGCCGGCGATGTAGCCGCGACCGTCGCCGGCGAACCCCAGGTGCACCGGGCGATCCAGCCGCTGATGGGAGGCGAGGACTTTTCATATATGCTGGAAGCCCGTCCCGGCGCCTTCATCTTCATCGGCAATGGCGATAGCGCCAATCTCCACCACCCGGCCTACGACTTCAACGACGAGGTCATCCCGCATGGCGTCAGCTACTGGGTGCGCCTGGCCGAGACGGCACTGGCTGCCTGAAGCAATTTTTGAGGGGTCTGCCAGCGCTTGGCCGATCCCGAAATTGCCTGCCAAAAATCATTGGCGAATCCGCTGGAAGCCGTTATGTGTGCAACCGAGTGGTCCCGTAGCTCAGTAGGATAGAGCGGCAGATTCCTAATCTGTAGGTCACAGGTTCGATTCCTGTCGGGATCACCAACAAAATCAAGGACTTAGGTTCAGGTTTCTGCTGGTGGCATGTTGCGCCTGGGTTAGCCCGACATGGATTGACGCCCGGCGAATTCTGAAAGCTGACGATGCATAGTAATCCTGCCCTTGATCTGTGACTGCGCCACGGCAGGCAATGTTGATTGGAAATCAGTTTCCGCGGAAAAATCTACTGAAAAAACGGCCTGCCGAGCTCAAGATCGACAGGCCGTTCCTTACGGCGCCCTAAGACACTGCTGGGAGCCATTATAGGCGCGCGCCCAGTCATAGTGCCACTGCAGCATGATAAATAGAAGGTCTGCCGGCGGGATGGGCTTCGCTCCCCTGAGCTCATTACCCACCCAGCGGCGCGAGCGTCCATTGGGATCCGCTTGATCAAACGTCGTTGTCGGGCGCAGGTCCCGACGCATCAATAGCAGGGCGGATAGGGATAATAGCCGCATTGGCCGTAGCCGTAGTCGTCGGACGGGCCGCTGCTGCTCCGACGGCGAGGCCCGTCGCCAATCCGGCGCCGGMATACCAKGCCCCATGATATTCGGGAGCGTGCCARTAATTCGCATGATCGACACCGCCAATCCTGTCCGACGCRAAGCGCCCGTCGTTGCTGCCAAGTCGGTCGCCGCCGAAATCGCCACCGCCAAAGCCGCGCGCCCCTCCGCCGAAGTTGCCYCCGCCGAAGCCACCCCCACCACCAAAGTGACCGCCGCCAAAGCCGCCGCCACGATCGATGAACAGTGCCGCAGGTCCACTCGACCCACTCAGGCTTCCTTCAAGCACCGAAACATCGAACGTCAGGGCACCGTCCGCGAGTTTGGGGGACCGCAAGATCACCACGGCATCTGAAGGGGAACATGCGGTTTGACATCCGCGTCCTGTGCAAGTGCTCCGCCGAGAGCCGAACACAGACCGCCAGCAATCAGACCCAGACATGCAAGATTTGTGGTGAGCCTGGCTAAACCTGCCGTGAGCATGCAGTTCGTTTCGCCTGAGCCTCAAGGCGCGGACTTTAGAGTGACCGTCGTAACGCCGCCCGCAATGTTGATGCCTTCCTGACCTTCGACGGCAATTGGCTGCAGCGAAAACGCGCGGCCGCTCCCGCCGACGAGAATATTGGCGCCTGCGCCGACACCGAACGAGGCGTTCGCGCCTACCCCGGCATAGGTAC
>NZ_JBFUIP010000057.1:0-33612 GCF_056401815.1 Aminobacter sp. P4_D5
CGTAAGGAACTTCGCTGTTGGACGCCGGGTGAAGGCCCGCAATTTCGAGATTGGCGGCCCGCCCTGCCTCATTGAGGCGCCCGAAAGCAACGTAGGTATGGCCGTAGCTTAGTGCATAGCGGGAACGGAATTCGACGAAGTATCCGGATGAATTCGTCGCCATTGCTCCGCGGCCTCTACCTGTCACGGACGGAGCAACAGAGGCCACGCCACTATGGCCGTTCGACACGTAGCCTGGCTGAGGGGGCAGGTCTTCCGACACACATCCCGTCGCTGCCAGCGCAAACAGGACCCATAGCAGATGGCTGGCTCTCATTTGTGTCCGCGCATGTGTCGCTTGTCGTTGTTCACACCTAGCGTGCTGGAAAATGCCGGCAAGTCGGTTGCGGCTTTCAACGCCCAGCGCTGACGCCATCTTTTCCAAATCCGCCCGAAAGCGCCTGATGCGATTGCTCGCTTCCTTGCTTGCTTGATCGCAGGGCGAGTTTCCCCGTTTCGCAACTTCATCGGATAGCGCGGCCAGGTCCTGCTCCTGAACCTGCAGATCCCTGCTGATTGCAACTGCCATGGCATTTTCCCTCCCAACTCCCGCCGTGATAGCCAGAGTTGGAACAATTCCTAAATCGAGATTTCGTTGCATGGTACTGGAAATGCGAGTGTCATGCTCGCATCTTGGAGTAGCTAGCCCCTTGCCAACTCACGCCGATATTCGGTCGCTGGGCAGCGACTGTGAGAAGCGGAAGGACCGAGATGAGGTCGGTTGCACAATGGCAACTTGCGGTAAAACTCTGCTGAAACCGGACCGCTCATTCTCGGCGCCGTTTCGGTCGGCGTGCGCCGCGTGGCGGCCATACGGGTAAACCAGCATGGCACTCGTTTCGGACATGTCGAACTCCACCAAGCGATGGAGACTGTCAGCTGACCCCGCTACTGCGGCGCTGTCTGCGATATTCGTTGCCAACTGGCCGATGAAAACAGACCGGCCGAGTTATTGAGCCTCACGAGCCTCTTCAAGCCGCTCGCTACCACCAAGAGCCCAGCGAGTAAGCGGGCGAGCAAGGAGGATAAGCACGACCCCGAAAGCGGCGCTTGTCAGGAAGATACGCATGAAGGCTTCCGGTAGGCCAGCCGCGTTCTCAGTGTCCATGCCAGATGCGAGCAGTCCGGCCATCAGGTTTCCGAGCGAAGAGGCGACAAACCAGAAACCCATCATTTGGCTGGTGAAGCGCTCGGGCGCGAGGCGCGAGAAGGTAGACAGGCCTACCGGGCTCAGCATCAGTTCGCCCACAGTGTGAAGAAGATAGGTGCCGACCAAGAAGAGCGCGGAAACTTTCACACCGGTAGCTGCGGTAAGCGCGGCTGGCACGAGGATCAAATAGCCTAATCCCATCGCGATTAGCGCCAATCCGAACTTCACAAAGACGGGGATGGTCCAGCGGTTCTCAGCATAGATCCAGAACGCGGCGAAGGCCGGGGTCAGCAAGATGATGAACAGGGCGTTGAGGTTTTGGAACCACGAGGTGGGCACGATGAAACTGCCGAGTTCGCGCTGGGTGAGGTCGTTGGCAAACAGGTTGAGCGATGAACCCGCCTGCTCGAAACCCGACCAAAAGAGCGCCGCGGCGACGAAGAGGAGTGCAAGGGCAATCATTCGCCTCTTCTCCGGGCCGGTCAGGTCGCCGGCAAAGTATATGTTCAGGAAGAAGGCGCAGGCCACGGTTATGATGACCATCCCCATGGCCTGTGCGAGGCCCTGGGGGCTGGTTAGGCTGATCTGACCGGTCAGTGCGGCTGCGGTGACCAGTAGCACGACCGCGCCTGCGATCATGCCGGTGAAGATTTGGTCGCGCTTGCCGATGACTACGTCGGGGTGGAGGTGGACGGAGGGCGCGTTGCCCTTATCGCGAAGCGAGGTGCGGCTGGCGAACAGGAAGTTGACGAGTCCGAAGAACATCGCGACAGCGGCAGCTCCGAAACCCCAGTGCCACCCCCAGTTCTCGCCGAGGTAGCCAGCTATGAGCCCGCCGAGGATTGCACCGATATTAATGCCCATGTAGAAAAAGGAGAAGCCAGCGTCGCGGCCGCCAATGTCGTTCTTGTCATAGAGCAGGCCAACCATGGTCGAGATATTGGGCTTAACGAGCCCCGTACCGATAGCGATGCAGACGAGTCCAAGGAAGAAGATTGAGGCGACGGAGCCAGAGAACGCGAGCAAAGTGTGCCCGATCATGATCGCGACACCGCCGACGATGATGGCGCGCTTGCAGCCCCAGAAGCGGTCGGCGATCCACCCACCTGGCAGCGCCAGTATGTAGGCCGAGGCGGTATAGAGGCCGTAGATTGCCGCAGCGTCGGCGGTTGTGATGCCAAGGCCACCATTCTGAATATGGTCGACGAGAAAGAGGATAAGCAGCGCTCGCATGCCGTAGTAGCTGAAGCGCTCCCACATCTCGACAAGAAAGAGGGCAACTAGCCCTGACGGATACTTCCCGGACGTCGTCGACATCGGACTCTCCGTAGTCGGTCTTCGCTAGAACCATAGCGCGGATCGGATGAAAAAGCGCGTCAGAGCTTTCTCGCGGCGCAAGGTCGCGACATCAGGGACTTGCTCGCAAGCCGCCTGGCGGCCGAGCGACTTTCCGTGCCTCAAGTTGCTGTCGAAGCAGGCGGCGTCACTGCCAGCCCGAGAACGATGACGCTAGCACCGAGCGACGTCCCGAGCCCAACCAACCACATAAGCGAATAGTCACCTGTTGTGGAAAAAAACATGCCGCCGGCGATCGCGCCTAGCGCGGCTGCACATCGGACCATGCGGCACAACGGCGGGCAGGACGCTCGCCTAAGGAATTCCATAAATTCTATCAAATAAGTAGAATTAATTCTCGTCTGGTGATGACGATGGAACTCAGTTCCTGTCACCCAAGCAGCCACCACGCCTATCCTCTTGACAGCAAACAGGCAGACCGGAACGATCCCAATCCTCCCAAGGAGCGTCGATTTCCGGTCGTTATCAAGGGGATGGCTATGTCTCATACGCGACGATCGACACTCAAACTCACCCTGATCGGACTGATGGCGGCGACTGCGCTGGGCTTCGCGGCCCGGGCTTTCGCGCAGACTGACACGCCCATCAAGGGCGGGACGCTGGTTTATCTGGAGCAGCAGGCGCACACGAACCTCTACCCACCGGCGGGAGGCTTCTATCCGAATGGCGGCGTGCTCAACCAGATCACCGACAAGCTGACTTACCAGAACCCCGAGACGCTCGAGATCGAGCCATGGGTCGCGGAGTCCTGGACGGTCAACGACACGGCCACCGAATACACCTTCAAGCTGCGTCCCGGCGTGACCTTCTCGGATGGCACCCCGTTCGACGCTGCAGCCGTTGCCAAGAATTTCGACACCTTCGGCAAGGGCAACAGGGAGCTGAAGCTTCCGGTTTCGGAGGTCATCAACAACTACGACCGCAGCGAAGTAGTCGATCCACTGACGGTCAGGTTCCATTTCAAGGCGCCGTCGCCGGGCTTCCTGCAGGGTACGTCGGTGATCGGCTCGGGCCTGGTGTCGCCCAAGACGCTTGAGCTGCCGTTCGAGCAGCTGGGCGATGCGACCAAGATTATCGGCTCGGGGCCGTTTGTGGTTGCCAGCGAGACGCTTGGACGTGAGCTCGTGTTGAAGGCGCGCGACGATTATGCCTGGGGACCGGCCAAACTGAAACATCAGGGCAGGGCGCTGCTCGACGAGATCAAGTACCTGATCACGCCCGAAGACAGCGTGCGCATCGGCGCGCTGCTCGCTGGCCAGGCCGACTTTATCCGCCAGGTCCAGGCCTATGACGAAAAGCAGGTTGAGGCGGCGGAGTACAAGATCTACGCGCCAGGCACCCGCGGCGTGAACAACTCGGTCGTCTTCCGGCCCGACAATGCGCTGGTGGCCGACGTCAAGGTGCGCCAGGCGCTGCTGCACGCCACCAATGCCAAGGAGATCGTCGAGACACTGTTCTCGGCTAATTATCCGCAGGCGACGTCGATCATCGCCAAAGCGGCCCAGGGTTACGTCGACCAGTCGGCAAAGCTTACCTACGATCCGACCCTTGCCGGCAAGCTGCTGGACGAGGCGGGCTGGACGCTGGGCGCAAACGGCGTGCGCACCAAGGACGGCAAGGAACTGGTGCTGGCCGCCTATGAATCGGTGCCGCAACCTCAGAACAAGGAAACGTTGCAGCTGATCGCCCAGCAGTGGAACAAGGTCGGCGTGAAGCTCTCCGTCCTAGCCGGCGACTCCGGCAGTGCCGCAGCCGACAACCTCGATCCACTAAAGACACCGGTGGCACCGGCAATGGTCGGCCGCGCCGATCCGGACGTGATCAAGAGCCAGTACTATCCCAGGAATCGCAACGTGCTGCAGCAAAAGGGCGGCGTCAGCGACAAGGTCCAGAGCTTCGTCGACGACAAGCTCAACGGCCTGCTCGAGGCACTCGCCTCCGAGCCGAACCGCGACAAGCGGCTGGCGATATCAGGCGAGATCCAGGCCTATGTGCTCGACCAGGCCTATGCGATCCCGATTTTCGAGGAACCGCAGGCCTTTGCCGGCGCGCCCAACGTCCATAACGTCGCCTTCGAGGCAGTTGGGCGTCCATCGTTCTATCGCGTCTGGCTGTCGCCGCGCGACTGAGGCGCGAGCGGCCCCGTCTCCCGTGAGACGGGACCGCTCACCTGATCGCTTGGACGGAGATCCTTCATGTCGCGATATGTCATCGGCCGGATAGGCCAGGCCGTACTCGTCCTCTGGGCGGCCTTCACCGTCAGCTTCGTCTTGCTGCAGCTGTTGCCGGCCGACGGCGTGCTGATCAAGTTCCTCAATCCGGAACTCGGCCTCAGCCCCGAGCAGCTTGCTGAAATCCGTATCGCCTATGGCGCCGACGCCCCGATCTGG
The DNA here is from genome assembly GCF_056401815.1 of Aminobacter sp. P4_D5. NCBI lineage: Bacteria > Pseudomonadati > Pseudomonadota > Alphaproteobacteria > Hyphomicrobiales > Phyllobacteriaceae > Aminobacter > Aminobacter sp. P4_D5. The sequence continues at coordinate 4,936 of NZ_JBFUIP010000057.1, forward strand.
CAGCAATATCTGTCGACGCTCGGATCGGTCCTGTCCGGCGATTTCGGCTACTCGGTTCGCGCCGGCGTGCCGGTCACGTCGCTGCTAGCAACGACGCTGCCGACGACCTTGCGGCTGGCCGCGGTCGCCCTTTTCGTGTCGGTGCTGGTCGCTGGCGCAATCGCCTATGTCGCGACCGTCAGCCGTAGCGCGTGGTTGCGCAACACGCTCCATTCGCTGCCGTCGTTGTTCGTCTCGATCCCTGTCTTCTGGCTGGGCATCGCCCTGATCCAGGTCTTTTCGTTCCGGCTGAAGCTGATCTCGGTCATCAATCCCGGGCCGATGGAAATGCTGGTGTTGCCGGTTCTGGCCATCGCCGTGCCGATCTCGGCGCCGCTGGCGCAGATACTTATCCGCAGCATCGACGAGGTGCGCACGCGCCCCTTCGTGGCAGTGGCCCGCGCCAAGGGCGCCAGTCACAGGCGCGTGCTGGTAAGCCATGTCGCCGGTAACGCCATCCTGCCTGTGCTCACCATTGGCGGTGTGCTGTTCGGCGAACTCGTCGCAGGCGCAGTCATCACCGAAACCGTGTTCGGCCTCAACGGCATCGGCGCGCTGACCTACCTGTCGGTCAACACCCAGGACGTCACCGTCCTCCAGGCGATCGTGCTGATTTCTGCTGCCGGCTTCGTGCTCACCAACCTGATCGTCGATCTCCTCTATCCGGTCTTCGATCCCCGTCTTCGCAATCCCGCAGGAGCCAGCGCATGACCATCATCGATTCATTGGGCGCAGTCGGCGGCCTCGCGCCCCGAGACGCAAATGCGGCCTACGATCGCGAAGACCTTGCCGAACGGCTGAAACGGCTCCAGCCCAGCCTGGTTTTGGCCTGGCTGGTCATCTCGACCGTGGTGCTGTGGGCGCTGCTGCCCGGGCTGTTCACCGGCTATAGCGGCACCGAAGGCGTTGCTTCCGAAAAGCTCGCCGGGCCCAGTGCCCAGCATATCCTGGGCACTGATGCGCTCGGTCGCGACGTCTATGCGCGCATTGTCTATGGCGCGGTCCATTCTCTCAGCGGCGCCTTTGCGGCTGTCGCCGTCGGCTTCGTCATCGGTACCGCCCTTGGGGTGGTTGCGGCCGCCGCCGGCGGGCGCATCGAGGATGTCGTGATGCGCGTCGTCGATGTACTTTTGTCGATCCCGAGCCTGCTGTTGTCGCTCACCATCATCATCTTGCTCGGTTTCGGCACGGTGAACGCGGCAATCGCCGTGGGTGCCGCGTCCATCGGCAGCTTCGCCCGGCTGGCACGGTCCGAAGTGGTCCGTGTGCGCCGCAGCGACTATGTCGAGGCAGCCTTCGGCAGCGGCGGCAGCTTCAGATCGGTGCTGTTCCGCCATGTCCTGCCCAACTCGCTGACGTCGGTCATCGCCTTTGCCGCCCTGCAATTCGGCAACGCCATCCTCAACATCTCAACGCTTGGCTTCCTCGGCTATGGCGCCCCACCGCCCACGCCGGAATGGGGTCTGCTGATCGCCGAAGGCCGCAACTACGTCTCGACAGCCTGGTGGCTGACGACGGCACCTGGGATTGTCGTGGTGCTGGTGGTGCTCTCAGCCAATCGCATCAGCCGTTCCTTCGGTGGGAGCCGAGCATGACCGAATTGAAACTCGCCAACAAGGCAGCCACGACCGCTGCTGCGGCGCCCGTGCTCGAAGTCGACAAGCTGGTCGTTTCCTATGGTCATGGGACGCGCCGCGAGACTGTGGTCCACGGCATTTCCTTTTCGGTGCAGCCGGGCGAAGTGGTGGCGCTGGTTGGCGAATCCGGCTCCGGCAAGTCGACGACGGCCCATGCCGTGATCGGGCTCTTGCCCGAGAACGGTCGCGTCGAGGCCGGCGACATCAGGCTGAACGGCACCAGCATTTCCGGCTGGGCCGACAAGCGCCTCGACACCATCCGCGGCAAGGTGGTGAGCCTGATCTCGCAGGATCCAGTCAGCTCGCTCAACCCGGTCAAGACCATCGGCGACCAGGTCGGCGAGATCCTCAAGGTGCATCGGTGGGGCGACCGACGGGCGATCGCCGAGCGTGTCATCGAATTGCTCGATCGTGTCGGACTGCCGCAGCCGGAACTCCGGGCGAGGCAATTCCCGCACCAGCTTTCAGGCGGCATGCGCCAGCGCGTGCTGATCGCCATCGCGGTTGCGCTGCGGCCGGCGCTGATCATCGCAGACGAACCGACGAGCGCGCTCGACGTCACCGTGCAGCGCCGCGTGCTCGACCTCATCGACGAGCTGCGGGCCGAGTCCGGCACATCGGTGCTGCTGGTCACCCATGACCTCGGCGTCGCCGCCGACAGGGCCGACCGGATCGTGGTGCTGCAGGGCGGCCAGATCCAGGAAACGGGCACCGTGGCCGACGTGCTCGCCGCGCCGAAGTCGGCCTATACACGGCGGTTGCTCAATGATGCACCGGCTTTTGCCACGCCGAAGACCGCGCGGGACCAGCTCCGGGCGAATGCCGAACCAGCCATCGTGGTCGAGAAGCTGTGGCAGCATTTTCCGTTGTCAGGCGGCCGGCAGCTCCGCGCCGTCGACGACGTTTCCTTCGACGTCGCGCGCGGCACTACCCATGCCCTTGTCGGCGAATCCGGCTCGGGCAAGACGACCACGGTGCGTGCGATCGCCGGCTTCCAGAAGCTCGAGTCCGGCCGCATCGTCGTCGACGGCCAAGACGTGTCGTCGTTGCGCGGCGAGCAACTGCGCCAGTTTCGCCGGCGCATCCAGCTCGTCTACCAGAATCCGTTCGCATCGCTCGATCCCAGGCAGACGATTTTCGACATCGTCGAGGAGCCGCTGCTCAATTTCGATCCCGTGCCCAAGGCCGAACGCGAGGAACGCGTGCATGCGATCCTGCAGCGGGTTGGACTGCCGGACGCGGCACTGACCCGGCTGCCGGCGGCCCTGTCAGGCGGACAGCGGCAGCGCGTCGCCATCGCCCGGGCGATCATCCTGAACCCTGAGATACTTGTGCTCGACGAAGCGGTGTCAGCGCTCGACGTCACGGTCCAGGCCCAGATCCTGGATCTGCTGGACGAGCTGCAGCGATCGCTCGGCCTGACGTATCTATTCGTCTCTCATGACCTCGCGGTCGTCAGGCAGATTGCCGACACCGTGTCGGTTCTGCGCGACGGCAAGCAGGTGGAGCAAGGCAGCATCGAAGATGTCTTCGAGCGCCCGGCGCATGATTACACGCGCGAGCTCATCGCGGCGATACCCGGTAGCAAGCTGAAGTCGGGCGCAGGTTTCCTCGTCCGCACCGCCCAGCCAATTGAAGGAACTGCACAATGACCGAGAGGAAAAGGCTCGGCTTCTTCACGCGTCTGCTTGAGGAGGCATCGCCTGCCGACCGTTATCGCTTCGCCACAGAACAGATCCTGACGGCCGAGCGAGAGGGCTTCGACACGGCCTGGGTGGCGCAGCATCATTTCCGCGCCGCCGAAGGTGGCCTTCCGTCGCCGCTGATCCTGCTCGCCAATGTTGCCGCCCGCACCCGCACCATCCGGCTCGGCACCGGGATCATCACGCTGCCGCTGGAAAATGCGCTGCGTGTCGCCGAGGACGCCGCCGTGCTCGACCTCATCTCGGGCGGACGGCTCGAACTGGGCGTCGGCTCGGGTGGAACACCGTCGTCCTTCACCGCCTTCGGACTGGACAGCGCCCGGCGCGGCGAGCTGCTCAACACGCATCTCCATGTCCTGCGCAGCGCCTTCGCCGGCAAGCCGTTCGAGGGCGACGACAGGTTGTATCCTGCTGCCCCGACCCTTGCCGGGCGAGTCTGGCAGGCGACGTTCTCGGTGGAAGGTGGTCGTCGTGCCGGTCTCGCAGGTGACGGCCTAATGCTGTCGCGGACGCAGCCGCGGCCGAAGGACAACCCCAACGCCTCGCTGGACGAAGTGCAGAACCCGATCATCGATGCCTATCTGGCAGCACTCCCGACAGGTGTCGCCCCGCGCATCCTGGGTTCGCGCAGCCTGTTCGTGGCCGATAGCCATAACGAGGCCCTGCAGCTTGCAGAGACGGGCCTGCGCCGCGTGCGCGATCATTTCATCGCCACCGGCCACACCCCGCCGGGCGACCGTGTCGAAGAACTCGCCACCGCATTCGACACCCATGCGGGATCGCCCGATGCGGTGATCGCGAGCCTGTCGGTCGACACCAGTCTCCGGCGCGTCACCGACGTCGTGTTCCAGGTCCATTCGGTCGACCCCAGCCATGAGCGCACGCTGCGCTCGATCGAATTGACCGCCCAGAAGGTTGCGGCTGCGCTCGGCTGGGGCAGGTCGATACCACACTCCTCGAAACTCGTTGCCTGAACGGAGGCCAGAACCATGAGCAACCCCGATATCATCGACGAGCTTGCCGGCATCGTTGTCGGCTCCAGGCTCGATCTCATCCGCTACGACCGCGTCGAGGCCCGCGACAACGCGCAGAAGAGCTATCTCGCGCTGTTCGACCCCGACGACCCGAGCGAAGTCTCGGTCCGTGACCGCTTCGCGATCGCGAGCTTTGTCGTCGGACTGCATGGCGACGACAGGGTGACGAAGCACTACATCGCCAGATTTGATGCAGAAAAGCCGTCGAAATCGCTGGCGAGCGCCATCGCGCATGAGGTTCAGCAGGGCAAGGCCAGCGGTCCTTATGGCGCTTATACCGCCGGGCCGCTGACGCGTGAGAATGTGACCGGCCCGTCATACCGCGTCGCCTCGGCGAGCCGTGAAGTCCTGGGTACGAAGCTCGCGGCCGGGCTCGAACACGCTCATCTACTCGTGCTGCACCCGCGCGATGCCAGCCCGGCGGCACTGCAGGCGCTGCTCGACGCCGGCTGGAGCACGACCGGCATCGTCACGCTGTCGCAGATTATCGCCTTCCTCGCCTTCCAGATCAGAGTGGTGGCGGGTTTGCGTGTGCTCGACAGGAAATTTGCCGCCGACCGCCTCGACGCGGCGGAATGACACGGAGTTACGAGATGACCAAAACCACGATCACCTATCCTGACAACGTTGAACCCAACGTTTTCACTCGTGATGAGCTTGGCTGGGTGCCATGGCTGCAGCCGCTGGCCGAGGACGAGCTGACCGACCGCCACCATGCAGGCCTGGTCGATCCCTCCCGCGCCAAATCACCCTATTTTATGCTGCTCGCGCGCGATCCCGATATTCTCGGCGCACGCACCAAAACCGATAAGGACATCTTTTACAACACCAAGACCGGCCTGCCGCGGGCCGAACGTGAGATCGCAGCAACAGCCGCGTCGCGCACTAATGGGTGCATCTTCTGCGCCTCCGTCCACTCGCGCTTCGCCTACCAGCATTCCAAGCGCGGCGAAGATGTCCAGAAGCTCCTCGACGAGGGTATTTATACGGATATCGATCCGAGCTGGAATGCCGTCATTGACGCTTCTGCTGCTCTGACAAAGACGCCCCAGGGCTTCACGGAAAGCCACATTGACGAGTTGCGCCGGGCCGGCCTGGACGACGTGGCGATCGTCGACGTGATCAACGGTGCCGCATTCTTCAACTGGGCCAACCGCCTGATGCTGTCGCTCGGTGAGCCGACACCGCCGGCCGCATAGCGTTCTTGAGTCCGATGTCTCGGCAGCCGCCGGTCTGTGGCGGTGTCAACTTCGGCTCCTCTGGGGCCGCTTGCGATCAAGCCGTCCTATCTGCCTCGCGCCCTGCCATGGTTCATACTGTGGCTGAAAGCAGGGCAGTTGCGACGCATGACCATCCTGGCGCGGCACATGCACGCGCTGCACAGCCCCGCCTTGGCTGAATGGCATAGGCTCGTTGGACCAGAGCTTTACGCACGGTTCATCCGCCAGGAAGGCGAGGCCGTTCTTTGGGATCATCCTAGCGTGGGTCCCGCCGATGAGATCGAGGCAAAGCTAAAGGTGGAGTTGGTATCGAGGTCGAGATGCTCGGTCCCTCCGAGCTGTAAAAACTGTATCCCGGCATTCTCTTCGAAAGTCACACGCGGAATGGTGAAAAGGGGTAACGCGCACACCGTGAGCCTGCCCAGCTGAACGCTGCACTGGCCGCCCTTATGGAGCGTGAGGGCGCCCGTTTCATTCGCGAACGGGTGCTGAAACTCATTCGTGAAGGCGACGGTTGGCTTGTATTGACCTCCACGGGAAATCATCGCGCCAGCGAAGTCGTGGTGGCATGTGGCGTCTGGTCTACCGAGTTGATCGCGCCATTAGGGGTAAAGGTGCCGCTTGAGAGCCAGCGCGGGTATCATGTGATGTTGCCCGCGGACGCAATTGACCTTGCCATGCCATTCATTCACCGCGGATGAGGCATCGGCATGACGCCGATGTTGGAGGGTGTGCGCGCGTGGGAGGAACGGTGGGATTCTCAGGTGTCGACGGCGTTCCCAACGAGAAGCGGGCCGATCAGGCTCTGTACATGCCAGGGATATTTTCCCTGCGTTGAAGGGCACGCCGCAGCAAATCTGGACGGGTCAGCGTCCCGCCACTCCGGACTCGCTACCTGCATTAGGGGCGGTGCCAGAGCATCCAGGCCTTTGGCGGTGCTTCGGACATGGCGCCTACGGCATGACGGCGCTCCCCCGAGCGGTCTGGTTGCCGACCTGATTCTGAAGCGTCCACCTCAGATTGAGGCTGCGCCATATTCGGTAACTCGGTTTTGAAAGTGGCGTTCGGTATCAAGCTTCGCTGAAGCGCATCAGCGAACTGCGTAAACCCAGTTTCGTTCGTCTATCGCCAACCCTCGCTCTATCCCGACCGTAGGGCGCGCCGAGCGGTCAGTGTACCCAAATCCGATGCGCCACCTGTGATAAGGACGGCAATCCCTTTATCTGCGGCCATGCCTCCTAGATGATTTCAAGCGCCATGGCAGTTGCTTCACCCCCGCCGATACAAAGTGCTGCAACGCCGCGCTTTGCGCCACGTGCCTTCAGGGCGGCGATCAGCGTCGCGACGATGCGCGCGCCACTTGCGCCGATAGGGTGACCAAGCGCGGTGGCTCCACCGTTCACGTTGATCTTGTTGTGCGGGATGTCGAGATCGCGCATCGCAATCATCGCCACCGCCGCGAAGGCCTCGTTGACCTCGAAAAGGTCAACATCCGCAACTGACCAGCCGGCCTTTTCCAATACCTTCCGGATGGCATAGACGGGCGCGGTAGTGAACAAGGCAGGCGCGTGGGCATGGGCGGCGGTGGCAACGACMCGCGCCTCCTGTGCGAGACCCAGCCGTGCCGCGACGCTCGCGCGGGTCATCACCAATGCTGCAGCTCCATCGGAGATGGAGGCGGATGTCGCGGCAGTGATGGTACCGTCCTTTGCGAAGGCGGGCTTCAGCGACGGGACTTTTTCCGGTTTCGCCTTGCCTGGCTGCTCATCTTCCGAGACCACGACATCGCTGCCCCGACCCCTTACCGTCACGGGCACGATTTCGTCTGCGAAGGCTCCGCTGGTTATCGCCGCTCTCGCGCGGGACAGGCTTGCCAGCGCAAAGGCGTCCTGGTCGACGCGGGAGAACTGGTAGTCGCGCGCCGTATCCTCGGCAAAGGCACCCATCGGCTTGCCCTTATCATAGGCATCTTCCAGCCCGTCCATCGTCATCGTGTCGATGATCTGGTCATGGCCGATACGTGCGCCGCTGCGGTGCTTGGGAAGGGCGTAAGGCGCGTTGGACATGCTCTCCATCCCGCCCGCAACAACAATGTCAGCGTTACCAGATGCAAGCGCTTCGGCCGCCATGATCGCCGTTTGCATGCCGCTGCCGCACATTTTGTTGACAGTGGTCGCCTCGACTGACTGCGGCAGCCCAGCACCAAGAGCCGCCTGGCGTGCAGGGGCCTGTCCGAGAGCCGCGGGCAAAACGCAGCCCATGTAGATTCGATCGATGGATTGTGGGTCGACGCCACTTCGATCGACCGCCGCCTTAACGGCTGCGGCTCCAAGTTGCGTTGCCGAGGTGCTGGAAAAGGCACCCTGAAAAGCACCCATTGGCGTGCGGGCATATGAGGAGATGATGATTGGGTCGGTCATTTGCATAATTCCTACAGGCTGCGCGCGATGACGAGACGCTGAATATCCGATGTGCCTTCATATATCTGGCACACGCGGACATCACGATAGATCTTGGCGAGTCCGAACTCTTCGAGATAGCCATAGCCTCCCAATGTCTGCATCGCGCCTGAAACAACGGCCTCAGCGGTCTCCGATGCAAAGAGTTTGGCCATCGAGGCCTGTGTCAGGCAAGAAGCGCCGGTGTCCTTGAGTGACGCAGCCGAGAGAACCAATTGCAGCGCAGCTTCTAGGCGGGTGGCCAGATCGGCCAAGCGGAAACCTACAGCCTGATGCTGAATGATGGGTTTTCCGAAGCTCTTGCGATCCTTGGCGTAGCTCACCGCAACCTCCAGGGCGGCCCGCGCCATGCCGACACTCTGCGCGGCAATGCCGATGCGACCTGCCTCAAGGTTTGCAAGGGCGATGCCATATCCGGCACCTTCAGCGCCCAGTCTCAGCTCATTTTCGATGAACAGGTCTTCGAACCTTATCGCGCAGGTGTCTGACGCGCCTTGCCCTAGCTTGTGTTCGAGCTTGTCGATCCCGTAGCCTGGGCGGTCGGTAGGAACCAGGAAGGCCGAGATGCCCCGTTTTCCCGCGGCCGGTTCCGTAGCCGCATAGACAATTGCCAATCCCGCGATCCGTCCGGACGTAATGAACTGTTTTGCGCCGTTCAGGCGATAGCCGCCATCGACCTTTTCGGCGCGTGTGCGCAACGCCGCCGCGTCCGATCCGGCATCTGCCTCAGTCAAGGCAAAGGCTCCTATCATTCGCCCCGCTATCAGATCCGGCAAGAACCGTTCTTGTTGGGCCGGCGTGCCGTCCTTGATCAGGCTTGAAACGACAAGGCTGTTTTGGATGGACGTTATTGTCGACAGTGCGCCGTCGGCCGCAGCGATCTCCATCAGCGCCAAAGCATAGCTCGTATAGTCCGCACCAGCCCCGCCAAATTCGACCGGCGCGGTCATGCCCATTAGACCAAGCTCTGCCATGCGTTCGAACAGTGCTTGAGGATAACCGCCGTTCTTTTCAAAGCTTACGCTGTGCGGGCGTATTTCGGCTTGAGCGAAATTGCGGACCATGTCGCGGATCGCGACCTGCGTATCGTTGAGTGTCATTTTCGTTAGGTCGCCTTGCTGGCTATAGACTTGGGTGTCGCTGCGAGCAGCGACACGCGCCTTCCAGAATACTCGGCTATTGCGGCCTCCTTGACCGGCCCATAGCCTCGCACCATCTCTGGCAACGTTGCAATTGCCGTCGCCTGTTTGAGGGTCGCTGGATCCAACGACCGACACAATTTGCCGATCGTCTCGAAATACTCTTTCGCGAGCGCTCGTTCCGCGCGCCTTTCAGCCGTCCTGCCAAATGGATCGGCCCAGGTGCCGCGAATGCGCTTGAACTTCGCAAGCAGCTTGAAAGCGACGAAGACCCATGGGCCGAACTTCCGCTTGGCGGGGCGTCCAGTAGTGGGGTCCAGCCGGGATAACAAGGGTGGCGCAAGCCATACCGAAACCCTCTTGGCGCCTGAAAACTGTGCCGCGAAAGATTTTTTGAAGGCGGGGTCCGCGTACAGGCGTGCAACCTCATATTCGTCTTTGTAGGCCATCAGGCGATACGCGTTTTCGGCCACTGCCCGCAGAAACTCTTCACCCTCAGCGCCCATCTCGGCGGCTGCATCGCCAACCTCGCCAACGAGCTGCGCATAGAGGTCGGCATATCGGCTGTCCTGATATGCGATCAGGTCAGCGACCCTACGTGCGATCACGGTTTCGGTTGTTTCGTCGGTGGCCGGCGATGCCTTGGCAAGGCCTGCAACCTCTTCGACCGCGTCGATGTCGATGGCGGCAAAGCGCCCCCAGGCAAATGCGCGCTTGTTGAGATCGACTGCAGCTCCATTCGCTTCGATCGCAGCCTCGAAAGCCCCTGCCGACAACGGTAGTAACCCCTTTTGCCAAGCATAGCCGACGATAAGGGTGTTTGCGGCGACATTGTTGCCAAACAATCCCTCGGCAATGCGCGTTGCGCTAAGAAGAAACCCGCTCTCGCCTGCACGGCCCAGGAGAGTGTCGATCATTCGTTTGGTTGGAAGCGTGGCATCGCGATCGGTCACGATATCGGCGGTGGGCGTTTCGTCGCTATTGAGGACAACAGCGCCGCGTCCGCCCGCGAACTTGCGCAAGGAATCCGCACTGCTTGCGACCAGTGCGTCGGTTCCCAGAAGTAAGTCGGTTTCTCCCGCGCCTATCCGAACGGCATGGATGGGGTGCCCATTTGCTGCGATCCGTACTTGGCTGACCACTGCACCATTCTTTTGAGCAAGGCCTGTGAAGTCGAGGACAGTGGCGCTCAAACCATCCAGATGTGCGGCGGTGGCAAGAAGCGCGCCAGTCGTTAGAACGCCAAGGCCGCCGATACCGGCCACATAGATATTGTAGACTCCCGCAAGAACCACCGGTTCAGGCTCAGGCAGTGCGCCGAAACGATCAGCTTCGAACTCCTTGATCCGGGCTGCATTTGGCTTGCGGATCTGCGGACCGTCAATTTCGACGAAGCTGGGACAAAAACCCTTCACGCAGGAGAAGTCCATATTGCAAGCCGATTGGTTGATCCGGCGTTTCGTGCCTAAGACTGTTGGCAATGGCTCAACCGCAATGCAGTTTGATTGGACCGAGCAATCCCCGCAGCCCTCACAGACGCGGGGATTTATGAAGAGCCTACGGTTGGGGTCAGGAGAAGTCCTGCGCTTGCGTCGGCGGCGCTTTTCAGCGGCGCACGTTTGCTCGTAGACGATGGCGGTAACACCTGGCGTGTCGCGCAGGTCGCGCTGAACCAGGTTCATCTCGTCGCGGTGGTGGATCCGAACGTTGTCCGGTATGGTCGAGCTACGCCATTTTGCTGGATCGTCGCTCACCATTCGCACGTCCGCAACGCCTTCGGCGAGGAGCTGGGCCACGACCCTGAGAGGATTGATCGCCCCCTCCGCTGGCTGGCCGCCTGTCATCGCGACAGCGTCATTGTAGAGAATCTTGAACGTTATGTTTGCCTTTGCCGCCACGGCAGCGCGTACGGATAGCAGACCGCTGTGCTGATAGGTGCCATCGCCCAGATTCTGGAAAATGTGAGTAGTCTCGGAGAAGGGGGCCGCCCCCACCCACTGCATACCCTCTCCACCCATCTGGCTGAACGTATCGGTCTTGAGCTTGGGCTGCGACAACGCCATGACGTGGCATCCAATGCCTCCACCGGAGATCGATCCCGCGGGCGTCTTGGTCGAAGTGTTGTGCGGGCAGCCTGAACAAAAGAAAGGCTTGCGGGCGGGGAATGGCACGACTTCGCCGCGCTGTCTGTCATGCAGCATCCGCTCAAGACGGCTGGCAAGGTTGATTGGTTCCGCGTCATCGAAACGACCGACGAACGCCTGTGCCACCATCGCAGGCGTGAATTCCAAGATGACAGGCAACAGCGCGCGGCCCTGTTCGTCCGTCTTGCCGGTCACGCGGATGCGTTTGCCCACCCGATTGAAGAGCGCCGATTTGATTTGCGCTTCGACAGTCCCGACCTTCTCCTCTACGACGAAAATTTCATCGACATCGCCAGCGAAGGCAAGCAAAGGGTCGCTCGCTAGGGGCCAACTCATCCCCACCTTGTAGATGGAGACGCCGAGCGCGCGCGCCTCCTCCTCACCGATGTCGAGATCAGCAAGAGCTTGCATGAGATCCTGATGGGCTTTGCCGACGGTGACTATGCACAGCCTTTTGACCGGACTTTCGAGTATGGCGCGATCGATCCGGTTGGCCGCAGCCCATCCGATCGCCGCAGGCAAGCGCTCTTCGATCATCCTGCGCTCATACTCCGCGCGCTCGGCTGGCCAAGCTATGCTTGGATCCCAGTTGAGACCGTGCGCGGGAACGAGATCCGACGGTGAGGAAAACTCGGGATAGGCTGGAGGCAACTTGAAGGTTGCCGCGCTCTCCACGACCTCCGCGATCGTTTTCATCGCCACCCAGAGACCTGAAAAGCGCGACATCGCGATGCCCGCCAAGCCAAGCGAAAGAATTTCCGACACGTTGGCCGGTTGCAGCACAGGCATCATCACCGACTGAAAAATGCCGTCGGTCTGGTGCGGAAACATCGACGACTGCGCCGAGTGATCGTCGCCGCCTATCGCAAGTACGCCACCCAGCGGCGACGTGCCAAGCATGTTGGCATTGCGAAAGGCGTCACCGGTGCGGTCGACCCCATTTCCCTTCCCGTACCAGATGCCAAAAACTCCGTCGGCCTTTGTCGGTCCGAAAGCCTTGTGCATCTGGGCACCCCAAAGCGCTGTTGCTGCCAGGTCTTCGTTGAGACCTGGCTGAAACACAACGTCGTGGGCCTTGAGATAATTCGACGCTTTCCAGAGTTGTTGATCGTATGCCCCGATAGGGGAGCCACGATACCCTGAGATGAGCCCTGCCGTTTTGTGACCCCATCGCCGGTCCAGTCGCCTTTGCATCAGCGGCAACCGCACCAAAGCTTGGATGCCGGTCATGAAAGTTGGGCCGGCATCGGCATTGTATATAGAGTCCAAGCTGGTACTGCGGTCGAACTTCACGCCAATCCTCCATTGGATTGGCGATATATGCTCCAAAATCTCGCACAATTCAGACCAATTATGCGAATTTTACTCGCCAGAAATAGCGAAGTTTGCTACCAAATCGAGCCATGATAGCGAACGTTACCAATACGCTGAAGCTCGACAAGCAAGACCTCAAGATCTTGAACGCACTRACTCGCGACGGCAGAATTACTTGGAGTGAGCTGGCCGAGGAAATCGGCCTGTCACTGACGCCAACTCTTCGCCGAGTACGGAGGCTTGAGCAGGATGGGATCATCCGAGGCTACTCGGCCAATCTGGATCAAGCGAAACTCATTGGAGCGATGGGGCTATTCATTTCCATCACTATGGAAAGGCAAGTCGAAGATATTCTTGCCAAATTTGAAACCGCCGTCGCTGGATTACCCGAGGTGACGAGCGGATATCTCATAAGCGGCGGTCATGATTACATGCTGCACGCCTTCGTCCGCGACCTCGATCACTATCGAGAATTGCTGTCTGTGCTGACGCGTATCGATGGCATCGCACATATTCAATCGAGTTTCATCTTAAAGACCTTCGCACGATAGGTCCGCTCTTGAAGGTCTAAAGCCGAAAACTGCTGGTCGCTTCCGGACCCATTGCAGCGTGCCTAGGTGGCCACTTTTGGTGCGGACCTGTCGTTCAGATTCAGCGAAGTCGCGCCACGGTGAGCAAATTCCGCTTGTCGCCCCCCTTCCACGTTCCAAAAAGAGCAACGCGTTAGAGAAGGCGCTGTGGCTGCCTCCCGCTGTACTCATTCCGCCATGCGGATTTGTTTGTTCCACGGTTGAATGACTGTGGGACTCTCAGCCGGCCAGGGCCTAGGAGGCAGACGGGGCGCAGTGCACGCGTCCTCCATGGGGGCACGAACATGACCGAGACCGTTCTTTCCACGCTGTCCGATGGCGTTCTGACACTTGTCCTCAACCGCCCAGACAAGCTCAACGCCTTCACCGAGGAGATGCACCTTGCGCTTCGCGCCGGAATTCAGCGCGCTCATGACGAAGCCGAAATCCGGGCTGTGCTGCTCACCGGTGCCGGACGCGGATTTTCCGCTGGGCAGGACCTGGGCGACCGCAAACCGAGCCCAGACGGCCCGCCCGACCTCGGCTACACCATCGGCACTTTCTACAATCCCACGGTCCGCCTGATCCGTAGCCTGCCCAAACCCGTCGTCTGCGCCGTCAATGGCGTCGCCGCCGGGGCAGGGGCCAGCATTGCCATGGCCTGCGATATCGTTCTGGCTGCCGCGTCGGCGCGTTTTGTGCAGTCCTTCTCGAAAATCGGACTTGGGCCGGATGCCGGCAGCAGCTGGCACCTGGTCCGCCGGCTGGGCGAGGCGCGCGCCATGGCGCTGGCCTTGACGGCAGAACCGCTTTCGGCGCAGCAGGCCGCCGGCTGGGGTCTCATCTGGAAAGCGCTACCGGACGCCGATCTGATGACCGAGGCGCGGTCGCTTGCGGCCTCCCTCGCTGCCGGCCCGACCTTGGGCCTTGGGCTGACCAAGCAACTGATCCAGTGCGCGGCGGAAGGGACTTTCGATGCCCAACTCGATCGCGAGCGCGACAGCCAGCAGGTTGCCGGACGCAGTGCCGACTATGCCGAAGGGGTCGCCGCGTTCCTCGAAAAGCGCAAGCCCGCGTTCCGCGGCTGCTGAGCGGAGACGGATCGCATCTCCGCTTTCGCCCGCAGGGGCAAGACCTTCTGCACTGCGGAACAAATCCTCCACATTAGCTTTGACCTTTCACCCGCATTCGGGGTCTTAGGAGGCGAATGAAACGGAGGACCGGTCATGCAGAAGAAACTTCCCTCGAGGCTCGGAGTCGTGGGCGCGGGCGCAATGGGCGCAGGCATTGCTGAGGTCGCCGCCGCCTGTGGGATTCCCGTGACACTGGTTGACGCAAGGCCGGATGCCGCCACCTCTGCCATCGGCGTGATCATTGGCCGGGCGCGCAAGCGACACGCCGCCGGCAAGCTCGATCAGGAGCAACTCGACCGGCTAGCGGGCGCTCTCACTGCCGCCGAAAACCTCTCCGATCTCGCTGTCTGCGACCTGGTGGTCGAGGCGATCGTCGAGGACCTCGGCGCCAAGCGCGATCTCTTCGCGCAACTCGAGGACATCGTCGCGCCTGACGCCCTGCTCGCAACCAATACGTCTTCGCTGCCCATCGGCGTCGTCGGCTCGGCCTTGCGCCATCCAGAGCGCTTCGCGGGCCTGCATTTCTTCAACCCCGTTCCGCTGATGAAGCTGGTCGAAATCATTCCCGGCCCTGCCACGGCCGTGGCGACGATGGATAGTCTCGACGTTTTCTCGCGGCATATCGGCAAGGAGCCGGTGACCGTCCGCGACACGCCCGGCTTTCTCGTCAACCTTGGCGGTCGCGCGTTTGCGACCGAGGCCTTGGCGATCCTTCAGGAGAACGTCGCCACGCCAGCGCAGATCGACGCCATTATGCGCGACTGTTGCGGCTTCCGCATGGGGCCGTTCGAACTGATGGACCTCACCGGCATGGACGTGAACTTTACCGTCAGCCAGTTCCTGCATCAAAGCCATTTCGCCGATCCGCGCCTGCGCTCGACGCCGCTTCACCGCTACATGCTGGAGACCGGGCAACTCGGCCGTAAGACCGGACGGGGATTCTATTCTTATGCCGAAGGGGCTGCGATCCTGTCGCCCGATACACGTACCGACGTGGCCCCTGCAGCGCAGGTCGTCCTCGCAGAGGACCTCCCTGAACTCGTCGCATTCGCGGCGGTCATAGGGGTGGAAGTCCTGGCGCGGGACGATGGACGCGCTCCGCTACTTGCTTTCCCGCTGGGGGAAGACGTGACGGCCCATGCCTTGCGCCTTGGCCTCGATCCGCTCCGCGTCGTTGCGGTGGATCTCGCCTTCGACACCACCTGTCGCGTAACGCTAATGATCGCCCCGAACGGTGAAGCGGCTCTGCGCGATTCGGTCGCCGCCGCGATCATCGCCAGCGGACGCACTGTCACATCGATCGCCGATTCTACAGGCTTCGTCGCCCAACGGATCGTCGCCATGATCGCCAATCTCGGCTGCGAGATGGCGCAGATGGGCCTTGCCGTACCGCGCGACATCGACAAGGCCATGCGGCTAGGCCTCAACTACCCACTCGGACCGCTGGAATGGGCGGAAAAGCTCGGTGCGCCACGCCTGCTGGCGATCCTGCGCCAGATGCAGGCGCTCAGCGGTGATGACCGCTACCGGCCGAGCCCATGGTTGCGCCGCCGTGCAGGACTCGGCCTCGACAGCTGGGCGATCTAGCTAGACCGCCATCAGGTCGCGTACGGTCTCTTTCAGGATCGGGGCGAGCACGCTGCGCATGTTGGCCTCCGACACGCTGCCGGTCGCGAAGGGAATCGTGATCGCTGCCAACTCGTTGTCGGAAGATATGCCCATCGCCACGGCCCCGACCCCGCGACGCCAGATGTCGCGGGCAAAGGCGAGGCCGCTGTCGTTGATGCTTTGCTGCAGGAGCGCGTTAAAGGCGGTGACGTTGCCGTCGTGGCGGTTGAGCTCCGACCTGATCCTTGTGGCAAGGATCCGGCGTTCCTTCTCTGGCAGGATGCTCAGCATTGCGATCCCCGCAGCTGAGGTTGCGACCGGCATCCGCCCGCCTACGGCAAAGCGGACAGCCAGGAGGTCATCCCCAACAACCACCTGCACAAAGGTCACGTGGAGTTTGTCGAGCACGCACAGGCCAGCCGTTTGCCCGGTCCTTTCGGCCAGCACCTTCAGAAGTGGCGTTGCCCGGTCAATGAGCGCCATGCCCGAAAGCACCGAGTAGCCGAGATTCAGTGTCTTCGGCGTCAACTCATAGGCGCGGCCGCCACCGCTATGGCGCAGATACCCCATCTTCATAGCGGTATAGCAAAGGCGGCTGATGGTTGATGGTGGCATGCCGGTTGCTCGCGCAAGATCGCTGTTTGACATCGACTTCTTCTGCTTCGACAGCACTTCGAACAATTGCATCCCGCGCGCAAACGCCTCGACAAACTGCCTGTCTTCGTAGCTCATCGGTCTCTCCCTTTCTTCCGCACAGCGGAATGCAATTTTGCGTATTGGCATTGCATACCGCGCTCTAAAAATCCAGTGTCCGGCAACGACACGGACCGGCGTCCGGGCCGCCACCGGGAATGCCGGAAGGGGAGGAAGAGAGATGCTCACCGGAGATATGCTGCGCCGCTCGGCAGAACGGTTTCCAGAAAAGGACGCGATCATCTGGCAGGAGAGGGCGATAAGTTACCGCGCGCTCGACCTGGCTGCAAATCGCTTTGCCAACGCTCTGGTCGACATGGGCCTGGGCCAGGGCGGCAAGGTCGCCATAATCAGCCGGAACCGGCTCGAGTACGGCATTGTCTTCTTCGGCGCAGCGCGCTCGGGCGGCGTTATTGTCAATGTCTCGGTGCTCTATACAGCGGAGGACCTGATCTACGTGCTCGACAAGGCCGATGTGGAGATCCTCGTCTACGAGGATATCTTCGCTGCCAAGGTTGAAGAGGCCTGCAAGTCCCTGCCGCGCATCCGCGAGCTCATCGTTCTGGGCGAGCGCCGCTCCGGTGCGCAAGGATTCGATGCGGTGCTGGCCTCGGCCCCCGAAACCTCCCCGGCCGTCGCCATGACGGAAGACGATCCCTTCTGCATGACGTATACGGGCGGCACCACCGGCCGGCCGAAGGGCGTCCTCGCCAGCCACCTCAATCGCGTCATCACCGCCCACACGGTCATGGTGCATGAGAACATCGATGAACGCGATGTCGTGGGCATCGTCACTCCGCTGTTCCATGTGGCGGCGCTCAACATCATGTTCCAGCCAGCGATCCTGGCCGGCGCGACCTGCACATTCCTGAGCAAGTGGGACGTGCAAGAGTTTTCCCGCATGGCGCAGCGTACAGGCATGACCGCCTGTTTTATGGTGCCGACCCAGTCCTCAATGCTGATCTCCGACCCTGCATTCGATGCCGACAACTTCGTCCGATGGGAAAAGCTAGCCTTTGCCGGGGCGCCGATGCCCGACTGGGTGCAGCGCGCCCTGATTGAGAAGCTCCCCGCGCTGGAACTCACTCAGATCTACGGTCAGTCCGAGGTCGGCGTCATCACCGTGCTGGGCCACTGGAACCTGCCCGAGCGGCTCGGTTCGATCGGCAAGCAGGCCTACAATGTCGATCTCGCCTTGGTCGACCCCGACGGCAACCCGGTTAAGCCGGGCGAGGTCGGCGAGCTCGTCTCGCGCGGCGACAACGTCATGCTCGAATATTACAATGAGCCCGAGCAGACCTCGAAGTTTTTCAGGCACGGCTGGGGTTGGACAGGCGATCTCGCCGTGGCCGACGAGCAGGGCTTCATCACCCTCGTCGACCGCTCGAAGGACATGATCATCTCCGGGGGCGAGAACGTGTATCCCAAGGAGATTGAGGACGCGATCTACCAGCTCGACGCCGTCGCCGAGTGCGCGGTCTTCGGCATACCGGACGACAAATGGGGCGAGGTGCCGGCCGCCTATGTCCAGCTCAAGGCAGGCGCAGTTCTGGCCGAAGCCGTACTCGCGGCTCATTGCGAGGCCAAGCTGTCGCGCTTCAAGCGTCCCCGTCTCGTGAAGTTCGTCGAGAGCTTCCCTAAGACCCCCATCGGAAAAATCCAAAAGAACCTGTTGCGCGAACCCTACTGGGCAGACCGGGAGAAAAGAATATGAGCATCGACACCGCCAGCTATCGCCGCCTCAAGTTCGACTGGCCGGACGCGGGTATCCTGCGGATCACGATGGAGAACCCCGGCCGTCTGAACTCGGCCGACGCCATCATGCATGGGGAACTCGTTCGTGTCTGGCGCGACATCGACGCCGCCGAAGATGTGCGCGCGGTCATCATCCGTGGTGCGGGCGAAGCCTTCTCCTCGGGCGGCGATCTCGATCTGGTCAAGGACATGACCGAGAACTTCCACACGCTCACCCGCGTGTGGAAAGAGGCCCGCGACCTCGTCTACAACATCATCAACTGCTCCAAGCCCATCGTCTCGGCCATGCAGGGCCCGGCGGTCGGTGCCGGTCTGGTGGCGGGCCTGCTGGCCGACATCTCCATCGCCACGAAGACGGCCCGCATCATTGACGGCCACACCCGTCTGGGCGTCGCCGCAGGCGATCATGCCGCCATCGTCTGGCCGCTGCTTTGCGGGTTGGCTAAGGCGAAGTACTACCTTTTGCTATGCGAGGCCATTTCGGGCGAGGAGGCCGAGCGCATCGGCCTCATCTCGCTTTGCACCGAGGACCATGAGCTGCACGATAAGGCGCTCGAGGTCGCGCGCAAGCTTGCCAATGGTTCGCCCACGGCGATCCGCTGGACCAAGTATGCGCTCAACAACTGGCTGCGCATGGCCGGGCCGACCTTCGACACCTCACTGGCGTTGGAATTCATGGGCTTCACCGGCCCGGATGCGCGCGAGGGCCTGCAATCGCTGAAGGAGAAGCGTCGCCCGAACTTCTCCGACACTTGTCCTCTCTGAGTGAGCATGATGACGGAAGCCTTCATCTGCGCCGGTGTGCGCACACCCATTGGCCGCTTCGGTGGCGCTCTGGCCACGGTGCGGCCTGACGATATGCTGGGCCTCGTCCTGGCCGAACTGCTCAAGCGCGCGCCCGGCCTCGATGCCACGCAGATAGACGACGTCTTTACCGGCTGCGCCAATCAGGCTGGCGAGGATAATCGCGACGTCGCCCGCATGGGCGTGCTTCTCGGCGGGCTGCCTCAGACGGTGCCCGGAACCACGATCAATCGGCTCTGCGGTTCCGGTCTCGACGCGGTCGGCCTCGCCGCCCGCTCGATCATCTCGGGCGACGCCGATGTCATCATCGCCTCCGGCGTGGAAAGCATGACTCGCGCGCCATTCGTCATGCCCAAGGCTGCCTCGGCCTTCTCGCGCACGGCGGAAATCCACGACACCACGATCGGCTGGCGTTTCGTCAATGCTGTCATCAAGCGGCAGTACGGCATCGATTCCATGCCGGAGACCGCCGAGAACGTGGCGGAGCGCTTCAAGATCAGCCGGGAGGACCAGGACGCCTTCGCGCTGCGCAGCCAGCTTCGCACAGTGGCCGCTCAGGCTGCCGGCGCCTTCGACGGCGAAATCATCCCCGTCGCCATCCCTCAGCGCAAGGGCGATCCTCTCGTCGTCGCGCAGGACGAGCACCCCCGGGCGACCAGTCTTGACAAGCTCGCAGCACTGCCCACCCCGTTTCGTCAGGGCGGTTCGGTCACCGCAGGCAATGCCAGCGGCGTCAACGATGGCGCGGCGGCGATCCTGGTCGCCTCGGCCGACGCGGTGAAGCGTTTTGGCCTTACCCCGCTTGCCCGCGTCACCGGCATGGCCACCGCCGGCGTGGAGCCCGCGATCATGGGCATCGGGCCGGTTCCGGCCAGCCGCAAGCTCATGGCGCGGCTTGGTTTGTCCATCGCCGATTTCGATCGCATCGAACTGAACGAGGCCTTTGCAGCCCAGGCCCTCGCCTGCCTCCGCGAATTTGGCCTGCCTGACGACGCCGAGCAGGTGAACCCCAACGGTGGCGCCATCGCGCTCGGCCACCCCTTGGGTATGTCCGGCACGCGCCTCGCGCTCACCGCCGCACTGGCCGTCGCCCGTGCTGGCAAGGGCCGTGCACTCTGCACTATGTGCATCGGCGTCGGTCAGGGCATTGCTTTGACGCTGGAGGCAGCATGACCGAACAGGACCTAGTCCTTGTCGAACGGCAGGACAACCTCGCCATCGTCCGGCTCAACCGGCCCGACGTCCTCAACGCTCTTAGCATGCCGCTGCGTCGCCGCCTGGCCGAGATTTTCGAGGGCTTCACCTCCGACGTCGATCTGCGCGCCATCGTCCTGACGGGCGATGACCGTGCCTTCGCCGCCGGGGCCGACATAGCGGACATGGCGCAGATTGGCACCGTAGATATGTATCTACGCCACAACGAGCGGCTTTGGGGGGCGATCGCCAACTGCCCGCAGCCGTTGATCGCCGCGGTCAACGGCTATGCTCTTGGCGGCGGCATGGAACTCGCCATGCATGCCGACATTATCGTCGCGGGTCGCTCCGCCAAGTTTGGCCAGCCCGAGGTCAAGGTCGGCATCATGCCCGGAGCGGGCGGTACCCAGCGGCTGACCCGCGCGGTCGGCAAGTTCAAGGCCATGAAGCTGTGCCTGACCGGCGAGACCATCGCGGCCCAAGAAGCCTACGCCATGGGTCTGGTCAGTGATCTCGTCGAAGACGACCAGGTCTTTACCCACGCGCTCGGGCTGGCCCGGAGTATCGCAGCCTTGCCGCCCATCGCGGTCAAGCAGGTCAAGGAGGTCATCTTGCACGGGCAGGATGCCTCTCTCGGTGCTGCGCTGACGATGGAGCGCAAGGCGCTGCAGATTCTGTTTTCAACCGCCGACAAGAACGAGGGCATGGCCGCTTTCCTGGAAAAGCGCAAACCCTCTTATACCGGTTGCTGACCCCCCAGGAGGTACATGATGGACCTTGGCATTTCGGGCAAGACGGCCCTTATCCTTGGCGGAAGCAAGGGGCTTGCCCGCTCTTGCGCCGAGCATCTGGCGCAGGCTGGCGTCCGCGTCGTGATCAACGGGCGCGACGCAGACACAGGCCAGGCCGCCGCCAAGGCCCTCGGCAACGGCGCGATCTTCCTGCAGGGCGATGTCTCGCAACCCGGCATGGTCGATGAGGTGATAGCCGCTGCCGAAGCTCAGGCGGGGCGCATCTCGATCCTGGTGACCAATGCCGGCGGTCCTCCGCCCGGCCTCTTCACCGACCACGATATTGACGTCTGGCGCCGTGCGCTCGAGGTCAACATGCTGTCGGCCGTCAGCGCCGCCCAGCGGGTCCTGCCTGGCATGCTGGCGGACGGCTTCGGCCGCATCGTCAACATCACCTCCTTTGCGGTGAAGGAGCCCTACCCTAACATGGCGCTCGCTAACTCCATTCGCGCGGGTCTCACCGGCGCAATGGCGACGCTGGCGCGCGAGGTGGTGGACCGGGGCGTGACGGTGAACAACGTCCTGCCCGGGCTGATGGCCACCGGCGCGCTCGACCGGGTGATCCGTGCCCGCGCCGCTCGCGACGGCATCAGCGAGGCGGAGGTCGTCACTTCGATGGCCAGTTCCGTGCCGGCCAAGCGGCTTGGCGAGGCCGACGATTTCGGCCCGATCTGCGCATTCCTGTGCTCGCGCCACGCCAACTACATCACCGGACAGAACATCGCTGTCGACGGCGGCCTGGTCCGTTCGCTGCTCTAATGTATTCCGCACTGCGGAACGAAAGTCTGCAATGCGGCTGTGACTAAGTGCTGCCAGCACCCTAGAGTGGCGGCACTGAAATGGGAGGAAATTTCATGAAAAGACTTATGTTGTCCGTCGCGCTCGCGGCGGCCTGGGCCGGCACTGCGCATGCGGATATGTCCGGCGGCGGCGTCAAGATCGGCGTGCTGACGGACCAGAGCGGGGTCTTCTCCTCGCTCGCCGGTCAGGGCTCGGTCGTTGCCGCGAAAATGGCGATCGAAGACTTCGGTGACAAGCTCGGTGTACCGGTCGAACTTCTCAGTGCCGACCACCAAAATAAGGCTGATGTCGGCACGCAGATCGCCCGGCAATGGTACGATGTCGAGGGCGTAGACCTCATCGTCGATGTGCCAAATTCGTCAGTGGTTCTGGCCGTTCAGGGCCTCGCCCGCGAAAAGAACCGCGTGCTGATCGCCTCGGGCGCAGGCACCGCCAGCCTCACCAACGAATTCTGCTCGCCGAACGGCATCCACTGGACTTGGGACACCTACTCCGTCGCCGTTTCCACCGGCAAGGCGATGGTGGAACAGGGCGGCAATCGCTGGTTCTTTCTGACCGCCGACTACGCCTTCGGCCACACCATGCAGAAAGACGTCTCGGCGGTGGTCAAGGCGTCGGGCGCCGAGGTGGTTGGCAACGTGGTCGCGCCGCTCAACACGGCCGATTTCTCGTCCTATTTGCTTCAGGCTCCGGCTGCGAACGCCAATGTCATTGCGTTGGCCAATGGCGGCACGGACACGATCAATTCGCTGAAGCAGGCGCAGGAATTTGGTCTGACCCAGCAAGCGCGCATCGCCGGTCTGGCGATCTTCCTGACCGATGTGCATTCTATCGGTCTCGAAGCCGCGCAGGGGCTCTTCCTCACGACCGGCTTCTATTGGGACCGGACCGATGAAAGCCGCGCGTGGTCCAAGCGCTTCTTTGAGCGTCACGGTGCCATGCCCACCATGTCGCAGGCGGGCGTCTACTCCGCTGTCACCCATTATCTCAACGCTATCGCCAAGATCGGCGACGATAGTGCGGGCCCCGTGATCGCCCAGATGAAGGCCACCCCGGTCAACGACTTCTTCGCTCAGAACGGCGTGATCCGCGACGATGGCCGCATGGTCCACGACATGTATCTCGCACAGGTGAAGTCACCTGCAGAATCGACCGGGCCCTGGGACTACTACAAGATCCTCAGCACCGTGGCCGGTGACGAGGCGTTCCGCCCCCTATCGGAAAGCGCCTGCCCGCTGGTCGCGAAATAAGCCAAAGCAAGACGAGATGGTGCGCGGGACCCGGTCTGGGGTCCCGCCAATGCAAGGGGCGTTGAATGGCTGATGATATGGTTCTGAGTGCGTCGGGCCTGGTGATGGAATTCAAGGGCTTCCGCGCGGTCGACGGCGTGAACCTCGACATCGCTCGCGGCACGATTCATGCGCTCATCGGCCCGAACGGTGCGGGAAAATCCACCTGCTTCAACCTGTTGACAAAGGTGCTGACCCCCACTGAAGGAAACATCCGCTTCGAGGGGCGAGACATCACCGGCCTCAGCCCCGCCAATGTCAGCCGTTTGGGCATCGTCCGTTCGTTCCAGATCTCTGCTGTCTTCGGCTCGATGACTTCGCTTGAGAATGTCCGGACTGCCCTGCAGCGGCGGCGGCATGGGGATTCATGGGATTTCTGGCGTTCCGACCGGGCGCTCGGATGTCTCCATGATGAGGCGATGGAACTGCTCTCCTCCGTCGGCATGGCTGACTATGCCGGGCATGTCGCCGACGACCTGCCTTATGGCCGCAAGCGGGCACTGGAAATCGCCACCACGCTGGCGCTGGAGCCGCGCGTATTGCTGCTGGACGAGCCCATGGCCGGGATGACGCAGGAAGACGTCGCTCGCATCTCCGCCCTCATCCGCAAGGTCGCTGTCGGGCGCACCGTGGTGATGGTGGAACACAATCTCTCGGTCGTGGCCGACCTCTCCGACCGCATCACTGTCCTCGCGCGCGGCAAGGTCCTCGCCGAAGGCGTCTATTCCGATGTCTCGCGCGATCCGCGCGTCATCGAGGCCTATATTGGTGTGCCCCATGCCTGAGACATCCGCCATCTCCATGTTGCAGGTTCGTAGTCTCGAAGCTTGGTACGGGGAGAGCCATGTCCTGCACGGAGTGGATTTCGACGTGCACCAAGGCGAGGTCGTGACCCTGCTCGGCCGCAACGGCGCAGGGAAAAGCACCACGCTCAAGGCCATCATGGGCATACTCAAACGCAAGCGCGGTTCGATCAAGTTCCGCGGTCTGGAACTCTGCGGCGCGCAGTCGCGTCAGATCGCGCGTGCAGGCATCGCTTTCTGCCCCGAGGATCGCGGCATCTACTCCAGCCTCACGGTGGAGGAAAACCTGATGCTGCCCCCGGTGGTGGCTCCAGGGGGCATGTCCGTCGCCGAGATCTACCAGCTTTTCCCGAACCTTGCCGAAAGGCGGCGCAGCCAGGGCACGCGTCTTTCGGGTGGCGAGCAACAGATGCTTGCTATCGGGCGCATTCTGCGCACGGGCGCGCGTCTCCTGCTGCTCGACGAGCCGACCGAGGGCCTTGCTCCTGTCATCGTCCAGCAGATCGGCGCGATGATCCGCAAACTCAAGGAAGGCGGTTACACCGTCATTTTGGTCGAGCAGAATTTCCACTTCGCGGCCACGGTGGCCGACCGGCACTACGTGATGGATCACGGCACTATCGTCGACATGATGTCGAATACCGACATCGCCGCGCATGCCGAAAAGCTGAACAGCTATCTCGGGGTCTGAGGAGGAATCATGCTCATTTTCGGGATACCGCTGCAATTGTTCTCCACCCAGATCATGCTGGGTTTGATCAACGGCGCCTTCTACGCGATCCTCAGCCTCGGGCTGGCGATTATCTTCGGGCTGCTGAACATCGTGAACTTCGCCCACGGCGCATTCTACATGCTTGGCGCCTTCGGTGCGCTCCTGCTGCTCGACTACTTCGGGATCAACTACTGGACGGCGCTTGTCCTTGTGCCGCTGGGCATCGGGCTTGTCGGCTGCGTCATAGAGCGTTTCATCCTGCGCTGGATCTACGATCTCGACCATCTCTACGGGATGATCCTGACATTCGGCATGGGGCTCGTCATGGTCGGTGTATTTCGCAACCTTTACGGCGCGACCGGCCTTGCCTATTCCTTGCCGCCGGGGCTCCAGGGCGGCTATAATCTCGGCTTTATGTATCTGCCCGCGTCGCGCGCCTTCGTGATCGTCGCCTCGGTCATCGTGTGCCTGGCTACATGGATCGCAATCGAGAAGACGCGCGTCGGCTCATGGCTGCGCGCGGCGACCGAAAAGCCGCAGCTGACCGAGGCCTTCGGCATCAACGTGCCGCTGCTCATCACGCTGACCTATGGCTTCGGTGTAGCGTTGGCCGGCTTCGCTGGCGTGCTGGCGGCGCCGATCTTCTCGGTCAACCCGATGATGGGCAGCGATCTCATCATTGTCGTCTTCGCCGTAGTGGTGATCGGCGGCATGGGCTCGATTTCGGGCGCGATCCTGACAGGCTTCATGCTCGGATTTGTCGAAGGTCTGACCAAGGTTTTCTGGCCACAGGCTTCGTCTACGGTGATCTTCGTCATTATGGCCATCGTGCTGCTGGTCCGTCCGGCGGGCCTCTTCGGAAAGCAGGATTGACATGTCGGCCACGCAAGCCATCGCAACGCCCCTAATGCACGCCGCCGCACCGCTCGGCATGTCGCGTACGCATCGGCTTCTCATGCTGCTGCTCGTGGCGATCGTCGTCATCGCTCCCTTGGCCKTCTACCCGCTCTTCGTGGTCAAGGTGCTGTGCTTCGCGCTCTTCGCATTGTCGCTGAACCTCATGCTGGGCAATCTCGGGCTGCTGTCCTTTGGCCATGCCGCCTATTTCGGTCTTTCCTCCTACGCGGCAGCCCACGCGGCGAAAATCTGGGGGTTCACGCCCGAACTCGCCATTCTCTTCGGCGTCCTGGTGGCGCTGGGGCTGGGGGCGGTGATCGGCGCGCTCGCCGTGCGGAGGAGGGGCATCTATTTCGCCATGGTCACGCTCGCCTTCGCGCAGATGGTCTACTTCTTCAGCCTGCAGGCTCCATTCACCGGCGGCGAGGACGGCATCCAGCAGGTTCCACGCGGGGATCTCTTTGGCGTGTTCTCGTTGCGCGACGACAGGGCCTTGTACGCGCTCGTGGCAGCCGTCTTCATCCTCGCCGTGCTCGCGCTCTACCGGATCACCTATTCTCCGTTTGGCCAGACCCTGCGCGCCATTCGCGACAACGAGGCCCGGGCTGTCTCGCTGGGGTATCGGGTGAACGGCTACAAGTGGCTGGCCTTCGTCCTTGGAGCGGGCTTTGCAGGTCTAGCCGGCGCGATGAAGGCTGTTGCGTTCCAACTTGCGAGCCTCACCGACGTCTACTGGGGCATGTCTGGTGAGGTTGTACTTATGGCGCTGATAGGCGGCATGGGCACGTTCTTCGGTCCAATCGTTGGCGCAGGCCTGGTCGTCTGGATGCAGAATGAGCTGGCCGGCTTCGGCGCCTGGGTGACCATCGTGCAGGGGCTCGTGTTCATGCTCTGCATCCTGGCCTTCCGAAAGGGCATTCTCGGTGCGCTGGGGCAGCTTCTGGGGCGCAAGCTCTAGAGCTCTTGGAGCGGGTTCGTCGTCAACATGACTGCATGCAGGACCCGCAACAATAGTGGACCAATGTCCGCTTTGAGGCCAGTTCGACCACAAGCCGACAGCCTGCTTGTGATGCGGTTGTCTAATCGAAGTTGGGACGTCAAGCGTGAAGTTTGTTGAGACGACGCTGCCGGGCGCATGGTTGTCTTCGCGGTCGAAAGAGATCGCCGCATGATGGAGCTTCGCGGGACGAGCCTTCAATGTGGACGACGCACTTGCTGAGACAGCGGCATACCTACCTGCCTACTCAGAACCTGACGCTGAGATCGAGCTTGGCGCCGTTGTCGGAAACGCCCGAGCCGAACTGCCCAGTATAGGAAATACCAAGCTTGGCCATAGGCGTGACGTCGAAATCGAGGCCGGCTTCGAGGACCGCGGCATCCCTTGCGATTGGCACGCCGGCGATGGTGAAGGCATTGCTGCCGGCAAAGGCCAGGGTGGACAGCGGCGTCACATTGCCAAAGGCGTGACGCCAGCCGATCATGCCGCGGGCGGTTGCGTCGATGGTGCCGAGCGCGAAATCGCCCGAGGCGCGGATACCGAGCGTGGTGAAGGTCGCATCGGTGTTCGAGCTGGTCTGCGAGAGTGCTGCCGATCCGCCGGTCTCGCTGAACGCGTCGGTGCGGACATTGACATAAGCGAGGTTGGCGAAGGGCTCGAAGGCCGCTGCCGCCGTGTCGATGCGGTAGCCGGCCTCGCCGAAGATCTGTGCCGTGGCGCCATCATAGTCGGCCGACAGCACCTCGGACAGGCCGGGGAAGTTGACAGCGCGACGGGTCTCGACGCTGTTCCAGCTATAGGCCGCCCCGGTGCGCAGCGACACAGCCCCCCATTGGCTGCCGCCATAGGCGCCGAGATAGTAGCTGGTGGCATTGCCGGAAGAAGCGCGGTCATCGACATCAAAGGACGAGTGGCTGAAGCCGGTCATCAAGCCGACGCGCCAGGCATCGGAGACCAGGACATCGGCACCCAGCAAAAGCCCGCCGATGGAGCGGTCGAAGGCGGCGGCATTGCCGTCGCTGTCTGTGTCGCCCCACGAGCCAAAAGCATTGCCCCAGACCGCAAAGCGATCGGTATCCGCCGCGACGAGTTCGGCCCCACCCTCGCCATAGGCCAGAACTGGCGCGGGCGCGGCACCAATGCCGTCGAACGCAGCACGGATGCGGTCGGTCGCCGCATCGCGGACAAAGCGGCTGTCTTGGAGCAGCATGCCCTTGGCCGAGGCGTGGATTTCACCCGAAAGCTGGTTGAAGGCATAGACCGCGGCCGCGGCACTCGCCTGCGAAACGACAAGGTCGTAGAGCGTGTTGCCCTGACCGACGTCTTCGACACCAGCCGCGCTTGCGCATTCGTTGCCGCCGAAGCCGTCGAGGCAGAAGGCGACGCCGTTGCGGACGGCGCTGAGATAGACGTTGCTGGCGTCATAGCCGAGCGACACGTCCACATAGGGCAGACCTTCGGACAGCGCGGCAAAGGTGCCGCTGACGCCGCCGGTCGCAGTGAGGATCGTCCACTGGCGGCCCGGCAGATAGACGCCGCCCACGTCGGGGATAGCCACCATGCCGCCAACCAGCGTCGCGCTTCCGGTGGTGATGAATTTGTCGGCCTGTCCCAGGGCATTGACGTCGATCGCCAGGACCGATCCCGCTTCGAACCGCGCATTGCCGCCGGTCTGGCTGACGACATCGCCAACCACGCTATTGGCCATGGTGAGCGCGCCGCGATTGACGAAACTGGCCATGTTGTCAAACAGGGTCGACACTGGCACGGCGCCATTGGCGCCGCCGATGATTGCGCCATTGACGCTGTTGGTCAGCGTGCCGCCACCGAAGTGGTTTTCGCCGCCCGCCGTGTTCCAGGCTGCGTTGTTGGTCATCGTATTGGCGCCCACGCCGAAGTCGACCGTGCCGATGATGCCACCGGCATTGGTCAGTGCCACCGG